>NZ_JAMBLN010000003.1:0-249896 GCF_023337025.1 Mediterranea sp. ET5
CTCAAACAACTAATTTAAGCTCTTATATCGAACTCACGTTATTTAGGATACCATTTGAGATACTCCTCATAAAGGGTTGGATACCCGGCAATTTTTAGTCGTTCGTTAGTCATAGAACTGTGTGTTATCCAACTGTCAGCAATACGCCAGTACCCCAGTCGAGTATAACCCCATTCATAGGCTTTCCTCTTAGGGATTCCACATCGAATCAGATTTGATATTCTCGTCTTTGGGTTTTTCCAAGATTTCCATATACACATTCGTATGCGACGTCGTAACCATTCGTCTGTTTCAAGGAGAAGACGTTTCATGTTGGCAAGGTGGTAATATCCTATCCACCCTCTTATGTACTCCTTGAGTTTTTGTTTCCTACGTTCATAACCCATTCCGTTGCTACGACCTGTCAGTTCTTTCAAACGGGACTTCATCCTCGCTTTGGATTTGGGATGGACGTATAATTCAAATTTACCTTTGGAGTTATAAAAGGAATAACCTAAGTATTTGACACCTTTGACATATGAGACTGTTGTCTCTTCCTTGTTTACTCTAAGATGAAGTTTACCCTCTATGAATCGGGTAATGGATTCCTTGGTCTGTTTCGCCGCACTTTTACTTCGGCAGAATATCATTGAATCATCAGCATACCGAACAAAAAGATGACCTCTTCGGGTTAGTTCCTTGTCGAGTTCATTAAGCATGATATTACTTAACAGGGGACTTAATGGACCACCTTGAGGAGTGCCTTCGTTGCTCGCATCAAACATAGCATGATTCAGGATTCCGCTGCGGAGATATTTGTGTATAAGACTCACCACTCTTCCATCCTTTATTGTACGGCTCAGTATTTCTATCAGACGACTGTGGCATACTGTATCGAAGATTTTCACTATTCTCATGCGTCCGTGAGACCTCCTCGGATAAGGGTATTAACTTTCAGTCTTATGTCTGCTTCATTTACATCAACCGTTCCGAATAGCTATAGGGCTTTGGTTGGCTTTGCAACCTTACCCACGGTTATATGCCTTATATGAAGTTTCTGTTCGTCAGACCAGATGTTTGCCGCCAGCTTCTTTCAGATTCCAACTCGCGATGGACACCCTTGCTATTGGCTGTATGATTCCCGCTATTAGGGCTCATTGGGGACTTGCACCCGTTAGCTAATACTCATGCCGAGCATACAAAGCAAGCCTCCGTCGAGCATTGCGCTGACGGAGGCCAAAGTTATGCGATGTGTCCGCTATATCCGGACGAGAGACAATGACACTAAGCAAGTGTCATGGCAACTCTCACGCTTTTACTTTTCACATGTTTGGTTTCTTGGCAGTTTCTTTCATTCATCCAGTTCGCTCACGGCTTTTCGGATGCCGTATGCCACCGAGGTCATTTTATTTCTTGTCGCAGACAAAGCCGATGACAGACTGGTAGCCGAGACGGTACGTTTCCCGTCTTTCGACAGCAGGAACCCTCCGCGAGCGAGAACAGACTGCCAGTGCGCCTGTATGTATGACCTCTCAAGAAGGGCATCGAAGAGTACGGCCACATGGCGGATGTTGTTCACCCGGATTTGAAATCCCCTCTTGCAAGCAAAAAGAGCTTCCATATCCTCCATGCGGACTGTAGAAACGCAAAACAGATGATAAGTATTGGCGCAAGCCACGATACCTGTCATCTGTTCTTTGGTCAAATCACAGCCAAAAGAAATGGGTGGAGCATTCAGGGAAAAGCCGGTTTCATCCCGGTCGGCGGGAGAGCCGGGGTCTGAAATGTCATACATCCTTTTCAGTTCCATGCAGTTCTCGAATGAAAAGGTGTCCGCCACGAATAAAAAGCGGGTGCGTTCAGCCAGGTCGGTCAGAAGGACCTTGGCAATGTGAAGGTTCATTGCGTGGCAGTTCCGGCAGACCACATTGTCACAGTCTATATACCGGTGACTGTTGATGAAGTCGTCCACGAAGCGGCGATAAGGTTTGCCGCAGTCAATGACATCCTGGAGATAAGTTTCTCTCGCAGAAGCGAGTAATGCAAAAAGTTCATTCCTTACATCCTGTTCGGCAGTGATGTGCCGATGATGCAAATCTCTTCCCAAAAGAGAGAATACAGTTTTCTGACCTGTTCATTTTGAAATTGATTAAATGTTTATACTATTGTGATTGTTTCCTTTTCAGATTTTCTGACAATTATAATGCTGACTTCATACAGTAAGCCAATGCCACCGCACATTCAATACAGAAGTGATGGTAACGAAGTTTGCAATTTAACACATCTTTATCTACAGTTTCCACCCGGAAATACTTTCCTGTATATTCCACAAATGAGCATAAAGTCCGTCCTTTTTGACAAGCCCATCGTGTGTGCCTTCTTCCTTTATCCGCCCGTTGTCCAAGACGATTATCCGGTCGGCATCCTTGATTGTTTTGAGCCTGTGGGCAATGGCAATGACGGTGCGTCCTTTAATCAAAGAGTCGATGGCTTTCTGCACTTCTACTTCATTTTCTGGGTCGAGCGAGGCGGTCGCTTCGTCCAATAGGATAACAGGCGCGTCTTTCAGTATGGCGCGGGCGATGGATATGCGCTGTTTCTCGCCTCCGGACAAGGTACAGCCTCCTTCGCCCACCATCGTGTCGTAGCCTTGCGGCAAGCGCATGATGAAGTCGTGGCAACAGGCTTTCTTGGCGGCGGCAATAATTTCCTCGTCTGTTGCATCCGTCTTGCCGAAACGAATGTTGTTGCGTATAGTGTCTTGAAACAGATAGACATCTTGGAACACCATAGAGATGTGGCTCATCAGACTTTCGGGGGCTATTTCGTCCATCGGCATACCGCCAAAGAAGATGCGTCCCTGCTGCGGGTCGTAGAAACGGGCGCAAAGTTTCATCACCGTGCTTTTCCCGCTTCCCGAAGGGCCAACAAGAGCTGTCAAGGAGTTTTGGGGGAGCGTGACGGTTATGTCGTGCAGCACTTCCTTGTCCTGATAGGCAAACGATACGTGCTCAAACCGGATGTCTCCTGCCGTTGGGGATTGCCGTTCACCTTTCATTTCCGGCTCGTTCATTAAGGAAAGAATACGTCCTCCTGCAATGGAAAAGTATCGGAACTCTGTGAAATTGGTCAGGGCGGAAGTCAATGGGTCGAACACACGGGAACCGACTACGAGAAACAGCACGAACACAAGTATGGAAAGTTGGCCTCCCAACAGCAGGTATGTTCCGCACAGCACCATCATCGTCAGCCCTGCACGTACCAACGTGATGCTCAACAGGACGAATGGCCCTAACAGGGCTTCCTGACGGATGCAGGCACGGCGAAGTTCGGCAAAGGCATCGCGCAGCCGGACGAAACGGTCGCCCAACAGATTGTAGGCTTTCATCACCCGGATGCCCTGCAAGTATTCCTCCAACCGGTTTCCCGCGTTTATCTTCGCCTGGATTTGTCTGCCGCTCAGCTTCCGTTGCGCCTTTGTACTTGCCCACAGGACGAGCAAAGCAAGTGGCAACGCGGCAAACATGCTGACCGCCATCCGCCAGTCTATCCATATCAAGGAAGCAAAAGCCAATACGGGCATCACTACCGCACCCATCAGTTGGGGCAGGTGATGCGAGATGCCGGTTTCTGCCATCATGAAGTCCGTAATAAGCATGGAGGACAAATCGCCGGGGTCACGCCTTGACAGAAAGCCTAATGAAAGTTTTCGCAGGTGTTCCGCCAACGACAAACGTCCCGAAGCGCTCATCTCGTAAGCTCCCCGGAAATTGGCGCGATAAGCTGCCCTTTCCGCCAAAGCCATGACCAGCATATACACAACCATAACGCCGAATATCCACCAAAGACGGGTCGTGTCGAGCGGCTGTCCACTTCCGTCAAACGCATTGAAAATGATGCGTATCGCCTCTATGGAAAGGCAAAACGGAACGATATTGACCAAATTGGCAAGCATGGTGTAACCCACAGGCTTGTAAAGCCGTTCGGTATGTCCTATTGTAATGTTTTTGATTGCATTCATATACAGTTCTCCTTTTATTTAATTTTTGTTCAACGTCCAATGGTATGCGCTCGTATAGGCATCCCACATATTCTTATATACGCCCTCGGTCACGGACAGTTGTTCATGCTTTCCGCATTGCACGATACGTCCCTCTTTCATCACGACAATCTGATGCGCGGAAATAACGGAAGAAAGACGATGGGCAATCACGATGACCGTCTTGTCCTTTATCAGTGACTGCAAAGCCATCTGCATTTTATGCTCGTTTTCAGGGTCGGCAAAGGCAGTCGCTTCGTCCAGTACCAGTATCGGCGCATTCTTCAATATGGCACGAGCCACACATATCCGTTGGGCTTCGCCGCCGGACAGAAAG
This sequence comes from Mediterranea sp. ET5, assembly GCF_023337025.1. NCBI lineage: Bacteria > Pseudomonadati > Bacteroidota > Bacteroidia > Bacteroidales > Bacteroidaceae > Mediterranea > Mediterranea sp. ET5. The sequence goes on from NZ_JAMBLN010000003.1 coordinate 4,356, forward strand.
ACGCCTTTGTCGCCAATCCGTGTTTCGTAGCCTTGCGGCAGACACTCTATGAAGTCGTGGCATTGGGCAGCTTTTGCGGCGGCTATCACTTTTTCTTTTGTGGCATCAGGAGAGCCGACGGCAATGTTCTCATACAGCGTATCGTAGAAAAGGAAAGTGTCTTGAAACACGAATGAAACCATGTCCATCAGTTTTGCGGTAGCTATCCGGCGTATATCCACACCACCTATGCAGATTTCCCCTTGCTCCACATCCCAAAACCGAGGTATCAGGTTGGCAACCGTTGATTTGCCGCTTCCAGACGGACCTACGAGAGCGGTTATCTTTCCTTGTGGCGCGACAAAGCTGACATCACGCAAGGCTTCCGTACGTGTTCCCTGTTCCGTGTTTTCGTAGGAAAATGACACATGACGAAATTCCACATCGTAAGCGGTCGGCACTTGCGGATGTTCCGGCTCCGGCACAGGCTTCTTTTCCAATATGCGGTCAATGCGGTTCACCCCTTCGTTAATTTCGCGCGTATTCCCTCCTAAAAAGGTCAGTTTGTAAACGGGAGAAGCCATACCCGGCCCCATGATGATAAAAAACAGCCACACCACTGCCAATGAGAGTGATTGCGGACTGGCTTGCAACAGCAGGATGCCCATCGGGAGGATGAATGTCACCATCGAATTGAGCAAGACGGTAAATGCGATCATCCCGTTCTGATAAGTGTCACAGCACTTCAAGGCGAATGTCTTGTATGCTTGTATCTCGGCGTTGAACTGACGGAACGAACGGACACTTTGCCCGAAAATCTTGACGACAGGCATTCCACGCACATATTGCACGGAGGATGCGCTCATTTTTTCCTGTGCATCGTAATAGATGGACATGAACTCTCTTGCCCGTTTTCCCATGAAATTGGAGAATTGCAGGAAGAGGCTAAGCACCACAACCGCCAGACAGACCACCGTCAGCCATACATCCAAAGAGAAAAAGATGACCAGCATCACCGCCACTGTTGCCACGACATTGACCAAATCCGGGATGGTATGGGCGATGAAGCCTTCAATCTTTTCGATGTTCTGGTCCATCGTTTTCTTAATGGCTCCCGTGGAAGTGTTGTTCAGATATCCCAAAGGTAACTTGCCGATATGCTCGGACAAACGGATGCGCAACCCGTACAGAATACGGAATGCCGCCACATGGGAGGACATCAGAGCAGCATAGAGCAATATCAGTCCGCCAACAAGCCCTCCAAACGCTATCCATCCCCAGCGCATCATATACGTTCCGTCCGAAGCGGCAGGGTTTACGCCATGAGATAACAACTCTTTTAAGATTTCATAAACAGCCCAATAAGGCACAAGCATACATACCGCACTTCCGGCGGACAGCAGACCTGCTAATATGAGCAGACCTTTCCTTTGCCCCGCTATCTCGAACAGTCGGGACAAACCTTCTTTCTTTTTTGACTTCTCCATTGTTATTGCGTTATTTTGAAATGATTTTATACCCCAGCAACGAACTGAACTTGTAGCACAGCCGAGTCATCCTCCCCAATATCTGCCCGAAGAAAAAGCCCCAGCGCGGACGGAAGAACTTCATATAGTTGGCTTGCTCGATAAGCCGCAAAGCCGGTTCCCATTGTTCCACTAAATGCCCGTCACTCAGCCCTGAACGGATTTGAGCCTCGTGTTTGCGAAGAGAATCGGGCTTTACTCCGTGTCGGCTCATCATCGTGCCGCACACGTCAAACCATAGTTCGCCTCCCCCGAAACGGCTCGCTACGTGGTGCAGGAAGGCTCTCACTTGTTTCTCATAAAAATACATCAGCACACCTTCCACGATGAAAATGAATTGCGCATCGGGATGTTCCCGTTGCAGGTCGTCCATCCAATCAGTTTCCAGTAAGGATGCCGCGATATAGGCATTTCCCTGTTGTTCGGGTATCAACTCTCGGCGCAAAGCGATGACCTCCGGCAAGTCCAAATCATAAAAGACCGCTTTCCGGTCACCAATACGCTGGAAACGGGTGTCCAGTCCGCAGCCTACATTGACCACGACCGGATGGGGATGCGCTTCGATAAACCGCCGCACGGCACGGTCGAAATACCATCCGCGCACCACACATCCCACTTCGCTCAGTTTTGCCCCGTCAAATTGGGAGTAATCGTATTCCAGACTGTCCGCCAACCGCTCCGCAGCCTTGTCATACAGGATGGGATTATCCCGGCGGCTTTCTTTGGCTCTCATGTATAACGGAATAAGCAGTGTTTCCGCCACAATGCTCTTAAACTCGTGTTTCTGTTTCATGTCTTTATTCTATTAGTGAACGATATTCAGATTTGTTCATAAAAAAAGGAGGAAACCTCCGTGAAGATTTCCTCCCTGCCAGCCGTCCTGATGCGGTTGATTGTCTGTATGTGCGTTGCTTGTATCTCATATTTTGATAATTGCCCTCCAACCTTGAATTTCAAACAGTATGTAATCGTGCAGAATAGCCTCCATTTCCTGCCGAGGTACGGAGTGCATCAGCAGTTCCTCGAACATCGTAAACATCCATACCGTATGCAGATGGATGATGAAATCGGACACCGCCGTATTGATTTCGGGATGCTTTTGCTGCATGGACGCGAACCACGCCTTGACCAATTCCGTAGAACGGTCAGTATAATTCTCGCGGAAGCGTTCCAACGAAGAACCTTGCGCACGGAACAACAGGATTCCCATCAGCGCGCGGTGCTTGTCAATCAGCGAAACATATTCGTCTATGCAGGATTTCAGGTATTTCTCCGACCGCATCATCATAATGTCCTCGCCTCGTATGCCGTGGTGTTCTTGCAGCATGGCTTCCAAAGCGCACAAGACAGGACGGACTACTTCATGGAATAATTCATCTTTGTTCGTGAAGTAGTTGTAGATGTTTCCGACACCAACCCCTGCCAATTCCGCTATTTCACGCATGGAACTTTTGGAATAGCCTTTCCGCTCGAATTGTTGTCTGGCAACCTTTAATATTCGTCCTCGTATGTCCTCTTTCAGCACTTGCATTTATAACAAACAATGTCTGTTTTTAATTTTTTGCAAAGGTACAAGGCTTGAAATTGTCGGGCAATACCCATTTTTAGGGATTTAATAATACTCGGATAACAAGATATCTATAAGCTATGTAATGGTGCAAATTATTAATATGATTTCGTTTTAGACGGGAACTTTGCGGTATCAAATTACAATGAGTATTAATAGCAGCCCACGCTATAGCGTGATAACCACTATGCTATCCTTGTATTTACTTATGAAATCAATCAGCCGAAGTCTGAAACAGTTTGCCATATTCTTCATCTGTCACGGGCTCCAGCCATTCGTTGGATGCATTTTCTCCCGGAATCTCAAAGGCAAGATGCGCAAACCAGCTGTCTGCTGCCGCACCATGCCAGTGCTTCACATTCGCCGGGATATGAATGACATCACCCGGAAGCATCTGTACGGCAGGCTTGCCTTCTTCCTGATACCAGCCCCTGCCTGCCACACAGACCAGCATCTGTCCGCCGCCTTTGGTCGCATGGTGAATGTGCCAGTTGTTGCGACAGCCCGGCTCGAAAGTGACATTGTTGAACGGTACCTGCTCCTTGGATATCGGAGCCAGATAGCTGTTGCCGATGAAATATTTGGCGTATGCGGTATTCGGTTCGCCGATGGGGAAAATCATCTGCTGTTGGAAGCGTTCCTTCTCAGTAGCCGCATCGTCATCCGCCCAGACCTCCTTTGCCACACGGAATCCGGCCCATGCGTTTGGCCATCCGGCATAGAAAGCGGCCTGTGTCAGCAACGCCGCTATTTCCTTGCGGGTGATGCCATGCTTCTTGCCCATTTCAAGGTGCGAGCGGAAAGAGGAGTCAACCATCCCCTTGCCGAGAAGGATAGAGATAGTCACCATGCTGTGGTCGTGGAGCGAAAGCGTGGAATCGTTCCATACCGCTTCTCCGAAAAGAACGTCATCGTTAAGTTCAGCGAATTTTGGAGCAAATTCTCCCAACTGCATGCGTCCGGCAGTCTGTGTAATCTTTTCTTGTGCCATAATTCCTTGAATATTTGTCATTGATATTGCTAGTAATAAAAACAGAATCTTTTTCATATAGTCAATTTGTTTTGAATGTGAGTAAAAAGTTTACAGTATCAATAATGTGAGAAGAAAAGGCTCTTGCCTCCGTCCAATACCTCGCGGGAGATGCCGCTTTTGCGGATGGTGTTTCCACACCGTTGTGCAATCTTACTGTTTCCATATTATCATACATTTATATAAATCGTTCTATCTTGTTTCCTGTTGCTAAAATACAGCCATTCAAGCTATGGCAGGATAAACATATCCTCTGCGTTTGTACCAATTTTACAGAAATATCAGTCCAAATCCTTTTTCCGCAACCAATCGTACATCCGTTCAGCCACCTCCGCATTATTCAAGTCCGACATCGGAAAGTGCGTGTTGCCATAAATACACCACAATGGAGCATCTTGCCCTGCTTCCCGATTTTCCTATCTTTGCAAACGAAACAACCGGTAAAAAATATGAGTATCAGTAAACCGCAAAATATATTGTCCATACAAAGCCGCGATGAATTTCGCCAATGGCTCATGACGCATCATGCCACTGCAAGGGAGTGCTGGGTGAAAGTCAAACGCGGACGTCCTGTGGACGACGGAACATTCTGGTACATCGACGCAGTGGAAGAAGCGATGTGCTTCGGCTGGATTGACAGCACTTTGAAACGGCTGGACGGCGTTTCCAGCTTCCCGTCGAACTTTTTGATGCTAGAAACGTCGTTTCCAGCTTCCCATCGAACTTTTTGATGCTAGAAACGTCGTATCCAGCTTCTTTTCGAACTATTTGATGCAGGAAACGTCGTATCCAGCTTCCCGTCGAACTTTTTGATGCTAGAAACGGCGTTTCCAGCTCCCCGTCGAACTTTTTGATGCTAGAAACGGCGTTTCCAGCTCCCCGTCGGACATTTTGATGCTAGAAACGGCGTTTCCAGCATGTATGTCACACTTGGCGGCCTTCTGTTACTTCCACCACTTGATATTTATCTGACCATGCTCCACCCCACCCTCTTTTTTACGAACAAACCTTAAAATCCGCCGTCCTTTCGAAAAAGAAACAAACGAGGAACGGAGTGAAAAACGATTTTACTTAACTTCGGTCCTCGTAAATCGAAATCATAACCTTAATCACACTCTGGTAAGCAGCCTTATGAAACTTTTTCGGAACCTACTGACCCTCGTATTGATTATTCTTGTGCACACGACTTCGGCACAAGTCCTCCCGACTGACTCCACCACGGTGACGGGCAAAGACATTGTCAACCGCGCCATGAAGTATATCGGCGTCCCCTACCGCAGCGGGCGCATGAATCCCAAAATAGGGTTCGACTGTTCCGGTTTCACCACTTATGTATTCCAGAAAGAAAACATCTCACTGACCCGCTCCTCCCGTTCCCAGTTCCTGGAAGGGACACAAATCGACGACTGCCGGGAGTTGCGCAAGGGGGACCTGGTGTTCTTCTGCGGCTCACGCGTGGGCAGCAACATCGGTCATGTGGGCATCGTGACACAGGTGAACCACGAGACGGGCGACTTCTCCTTCATCCACGCCAGCCGCACCGGCGTACGTATCTCCTCCTCCAGCGAACCCTACTACCTGAAGCGCTACGTCGGCGCTTGCCGGGTACTGAGCTAACCCACATTTTTCCAAGAAACCACGATTAGTAGGTATTGACTGTACGGACTGGTCTGTGTTTAAGAAATGGGAATTTACCTATTTCTTGCGATTGTATGCATAAGAGCACTGTGCGTACCTTTGCAGCACAAAAACCACACTACACAGATCATGATGAAGTTATACCTTGCACTAGTCTCTTTACTGATATGCCTCACCGGCATCTCCCCGGCGCATGCACAGCGCCACGGCGACCATCACGGACGCATCCTCATCAGCGGACGGGTCGTCTCTTCCGATAATGAAATCATCGACTTTGCCACCATCCACCTGAAAGGAACTTCCTTCGGTGCCCAGACGGACGAGAAGGGCCGTTACCGGTTCTCGGCTCCGGAGGGCGAATATACCCTCGTCGTCACCGCCATGGGATATAAAGGTGTGCAGCGGAAAATAACGCTCAACCGCCACGAACGGCGTACGCTCGACTTCACCCTCCGCCCCGACACGAAAGAGCTGAATGCCGTGACAGTGACCGCCACAGGCGTCAGCCGGGTACAACGTTCCGCCTACAACGCCATCGCCATCGATACGCGCGACATGCAGAACACGACCAAGAACCTGAGCGATGCGCTCGCCACTGCACCCGGCGTGAAACTGCGCGAGAGCGGAGGCGTAGGCTCGGACATGCAACTGATGCTCGACGGCTTCAGCGGAAAGCATGTCAAGGTGTTCATCGACGGCGTGCCCCAGGAGGGGGTGGGCAGCTCATTCGGACTGAACAACATCCCCGTCAGCTTCGCCAAACGCATTGAAATCTACAAGGGTGTCGTCCCCGTCGGCTTTGGAACGGACGCACTGGGCGGCGTCATCAACATCGTGACGGAGAAACAGCCGCGACGCTGGTTCCTCGACGCTTCCTACTCTTACGGTTCCTTCAACACGCACAAGTCGTTCGTCCACTTCGGTCAAGCCCTGAAGAACGGCTTCACCTACGAGGTCAATGCCTTCCAGAACTATTCGGACAACGACTACCACGTGGACGCTCCCATCAAGAACTTTGAGACGGGCAGCTTCAACGATGCGGAGAAGGTGCGTGTCCGCCGCTTCCATGACAACTACCACAACGAGGCTGTCGTGGCAAAGGCAGGCATCACCGGCAAGCCGTGGGCAGACCGGCTGATGGTGGGCTTCACCTATTCACACATGTACAAGGAGATACAGACGGGCGTCCGTCAGAAGACCGTCTTCGGGGAGAAGCACCGCCACGGACACTCCCTGATGCCGTCTCTCGAATACAGCAAGCGCAACCTCCTGACCAAAGGGCTCAACGTGGTGCTGACCGCGAACTACAACCGCAACGCGACCACCAACGTAGACACCGCACGCTACCAGTACAACTGGCTGGGCGAACGGCAGGAACTGAACTCACCGGGTGAACAGTCGTACCAACGGACCCGCTCGGACAACGACAACTGGAACGGTACGCTCACCGCCAACTACCACATCGGGCAGGCACATGCCTTCACCTTCAACCACGTGTTCAATGCCTTCCGTCGGGAGAACACCTCGCTCCTCGCTGCCAAAGAGCAGACCGACGCCATCGCCAAAGAGACACGGAAGAACATCACCGGACTCTCCTACCGCCTGATGCCCTCGGAGCACTGGAACGTGTCGGTGTTCGGCAAGTACTACCGCCAGTACGTCGCCGGACCGATGGCGACCACCAGCACCGGGAGCAACTATGAACGGACCAGCCGCAAGGTCGACTCCTGGGGATACGGAGCTGCCGGCACCTACTTCATCCTGCCGGAGTTGCAGGTGAAGCTCTCCTACGAGAAAGCCTACCGCCTGCCGACCATTGAAGAGATGTTCGGCGACGAGGACCTGGAGAGCGGAGACATCGGCATCCGTCCGGAGAACAGCAACAACCTCAACCTGAACCTCAGCTATTCCGCCAAGCTGGACGACCACTCTGTCTACGCGGAAGGCAGCCTGATTTACCGCGACACCAGAGACTACATCCAACGCAACGTGCAGGACCTGAGCGGCGGACGCGAGAATGCCACCTACACCAACTACGGCCGAGTGCTGACCAAGGGCTACAACCTCTCGGTGCGCTATGCCTTCAAGCACCTGCTAAGCGTCGGGGGCAACTTCACGCAGATGGACGTCCGCGACAACGAGAAATACCAGATCGGCAGCACGGGACACGCCGTGGAGAACCTGGGCTACAAGGCGCGTATCTCCAACGTGCCCTACCGGTTCGCCGACTACGACGTGACCTTCTACTGGCACAAGCTGGGCGGCAAGGACAACCTGCTGACATTGACCTACGACAGCCAGTACACGCACCGCTTCTCCTACTATCCGGAGATATTCGGCAGTACCAACGACTTCTATGTCCCCAACCAGTTTGCCCACAACCTGCTGGTGAGCTACAGCCTGAAAGGCGGACGCTACAACTTCTCGTTCGAGTGCCGCAACCTGACCGACGAGAAGCTTTATGACAACTTCAGCCTGCAAAAGGCGGGACGCGCCTTCTACGGCAAGATACGCGTCAGCTTCGGCGGATAAACGAACTTGATTCTCACAACCCCTAAAATATCCCTTAATTATGAATAAGAACTATTTGTTGACCGGCATCCTTGCAACCTTGGTTGCCGGTGGTATGACACTGACTGCCTGCTCGGACGATAACCCCATCGACGACAGCAAGACTCCGGACAAGAACCTGAAGGGTTCCTATGTGATTGCTGCGACCGTGAAACCTTCTGCCGGAACGGAAGCGCACCTGTTGCTGCCCGTCGAATCGCTGGAAAGCGGCACGGTCTCCCCCGTCGGCAACGGACTGGTGAACGAGGGTGCCACCTACTGGCTGTTCCACGGGAACAAATACCTCTATGCGCTCAACTACCACCAGGGCAACGCCGGGACAACCCAGTCGTTTGTGATGGATGGCGACCACAACATCACCAAGCGTACCCAGGAGTACAACGTCAACCGCTTCACCACTTACGGATTCTATGACGGCTACATCATGACGACCTCCAGCGGCAACGGCCCGAAGGAGCTGGCTGACGCCAACGGCTATCTGCCCAAATCGTTCCTCATCTCCTACCTCGATGTGGAGAAACAGACTTACACGTCGAACAAGGTGAATGCCTCCACCCCGTTCCTCGCCGAGAACTTCCTGGGCAACGGTGAGTTCGTCACACTCGCCGGTCTGCAACAGGTGGGCAAGAAGCTCTATGCGGCAGCCGTCCCGATGGGACTGAGCCAGTACAGCTGCATGCAGAAGAACGCGGACGGCAGCTACAAGTGGGTGCTCCCCGGCAACGAAGACCTCATCAAGAAGGAAGCCGGCGGACAGGGCAGCAGCTCCTACAAGAAGGACGAGCTGCAATGGACACAATACCCCAACGAATGCTGGGTGTCCATCTTCACCGACGAGACATTGACCCAACACAAGAACATCAAGACCGACAAAATCAGTTATGCTGCAGGACGATTCAAGTCGCAGTACTACCAGATGACATGGGCTGCCGACGACGGCTACGTCTATGTGTTCTCGCCGAGCTATGCCAAGGCCATGACAGACAAGCGTCAGCAGACCACCCTGCCGGCAGGCGTGGTGCGCATCGACACGAAAGCGGAAGAGTTTGACCGGAACTACTACTACAACATCGAAGAGAAGACCGGCGGTCTCTCCTTCCTCCGCACATGGTACATCGGCGGCAACTACTTCCTCATGCTGATGTACGACCGTCCGCTGACCGAATCCAAGCCTGTAGGCAACCGGCTCGCCGTGTTCAACGTCTCCAACGGCAATCTGGCGTACGTCGATGGTCTGCCCGAGGACATCACCGGCTTCAGCAGCATCCCCTACATGGAGAACGGCAATGCCTACATCGGCGTGACCACGGCAAGCAGCCACCTTGCCATCTACAAGATTACCCCGGCATCCGCCAAGGCCACCAAGGGTCTCGTCGTGGAAGCGACCTCACTCGACGGTGTAGGCAAGCTGGGCGACTGACGAACCTCTGAATCCCATTCCTCATGAAAAAAGTTGCAAAGAAACTCCATCTGTGGCTCGCCCTCCCCTTCGGCATCATCCTGACGCTGGTGTGCTTCTCGGGGGCAGTCCTTGCCTTCGAAAAGGAATTCACCCAATGGATGTATGCCGACCTCTACCGGGTGAAAGCCGTGGGTGACCACCGGATGCCGGTTGGTGACATCGCGGCGAAGGTAGCCTCTACCCTCCCCGATGAGGTCAAGGTGACGGGCATCACCGTCTATCCCGACCCTGCCCGCACCTACCAGGTGAACTTGTCCAAGCCTCATCATGCATCGGTCTTCGTCGACCCCTACACCGGCGAGGTGAAGGGAGCCTACAAGCGCATCCCCTTCTTCTTCACCATGTTCAAGTTGCACCGCTGGCTGCTGGGCAGTCGTCCCGACAATGGCGGCATCTACTGGGGGAAGGTCATTGTGGGAACCGCCACGCTGGCTTTCGTCTTCGTCATCCTTTCGGGCATCCTCATGTGGTGGCCCCGCACGAAGAAGGCATTGCGCAACAGCCTGAAGGTGACCCCAGCACACGGGTTGCGCCGGTTCTGCTACAGCTTCCATGTCGCCGTGGGAGTCTACACCTGCCTGCTGCTGCTCTGCATGACACTCACCGGACTGACCTGGTCGTTCGACTGGTATCGCGACGGCTCCCATACCCTCTTCGGGGCAAGCAGTCCGCAAGGCAGCGGACACGGACCGTCGGCTTCCGCTGGAAAGCAGAAAGGACGGGACCGGGCAGAGACCTACGCTGCCTGGCAGACGGTCTATGAGGAACTGGCAACCCGGAATCCGGAGAACCGACAAATCAGCATCAATGCCAACCGTACAGCCACCGTCGTTCTCAACCGGTTCGGCAACACGATGGGCGGCGACCGCTATGAGTTCGACCCCTCCACGGGCAAGCTGACGACCTTCACGCCGTATGCCGACCTGCCTGCCTCCGCAAAAATCAGGGGTCAAATCTATGCCGTGCATACCGGCACCTGGGGTGGCTGGCTGACGCGCATTCTCTATTGCCTGGCAGCCCTGTTCGCCTCCGCACTGCCCATCACCGGCTACTACCTGTGGTTCCGCCGCGTGTTCCCGAAGAAGGCGCATCATGCCTGACGGAAGGGGACACAAGTGATTGATTTGCCAAACACAAGGGTTCGACTCACTAAACACAAGCGTTTGACCTGGTAAACATAGTAGTTTAATAGAGCAAAGTATAATACTTAGACCACCAAAGTATTATACTTAGGCAGCCAAAGTATAATACTTTGGTCTATCAAACTAATTAGTTTGTCAGGTCAAACGCTTGTGTTTGCCCGGTCGAAGACTTGTGTTTGTCAGGTCAAACGCAAATGTACGGAGGAAGGTGTGTCAAGAAGCATACCTTTATTATATGCAGAAGGGTGCATCGCTCATCGCGATACACCCTCCTGCATTTTGTATTTCCGGATACGAATCCTTGTTCCTCAAAAGTCGCGCCCCATCTGTTGTTCTTCCTCCCCGTCGACAATCTTCTCGACAAAGTAGCGGGGACGGCGCTTCACCTCCCGATAGATTTTGCCGACATACTCACCGATAATGCCTATGGAGACCAACGTGGCGCCACCGATGAACCAGATGGATATCAGTATGGACGTCCATCCCCATACGACCTCGCTGAACTGATAGACACTCAGGCAATAGGTGATGGCAACCAAGGCAAGGAAGACCATGATGAACCCGGCAATGTAAATCCACTGCAACGGACGGACCGAGAACGACGTGATGCCGTCCATCGCCAGGGCAAACATTTTCGAGAAGGGATATTTCGACTCGCCCGCCATGCGCTCCTTACGGTCATAGTAGACACACGCCGTCGAGAGTCCGATGCGGGGTACCATGCCGCGCAGGAAGATGTTGCGCTCGGGATAGGTCATGAGTGCCTTCAACGCCCGTCGGCTCATCAGACGGAAGTCCGCATGGTTGTAGATGATTTCCTCGCCCAGGTTACGTACCAGCCGGTAGAACATCAGTGCGGTCTGCCGCTTGAAGACGGAGTCGGTCTGCCGGTCCTTGCGCACCCCGTAGACGATGTCCGTCCCTTGATTGTACCAATCCACCATTTCGTCGATGGCATGCGTGTCATCCTGCAGGTCGGCGTCGATGGAAATCGACACGTCACCATTAAGCGACGCCCATTCCAGTCCTGCCCACAGCGCATTCTGGTGCCCCACGTTGTGAGCCAGCTTCAGTCCGCAGACAGCCTCATGCCGACGGGTCAGACGCTCGATGATGCTCCAGGTGGCATCCTTGCTGCCGTCATCGACGTACAGAATCTTTCCGGTCCCGATTTTCCCGTCCTGCCGCAGGCGGTCTATGACTTTCAGCAGTTCATCGGTCGTGTAGTCCAGCATCTCCTGCTCGTTGTAGCAAGGGACCACTATAATCAATTTTGATTCATGCATGGTGTATATTATATAAGGTATGTTTCCGATAGCACAAAAGTAAGCTATATTCTTAAAAATTCAATACCGGGGGACGAATTATAGCGAAAAAAGCATAAGTTTGCGCTACTGATTTAAATGTATGACACTATGAAAAAGATTCTATTTCTCTTATGTCTGCTCCCTTCACTGCTTTGGGCGCAGGATGATGCCAAATATTTGGCAGGAGCTGTCCCCGTGGAAGACGGCTATGTGACCTTCCGTCAAACTTTCAAAGCCCCCTCCCTCTCCCAGAAAGAACTTTATCAGGCTCTTCTGATGTGGGCAAACGGCAAATTCCAGCCCACGGACCAGTTCCCCCAAAACAAGCTCATCACCCAAAACGAGGCCAACGGTGAATTGGGAGCCATCGGAGAAGAATATCTGGTGTTTTCCTCCAGCCTGCTGTCGCTGGACCGTACACGCATCTACTACCAGTGCCGCGTGGAGTGCGCTGCAGGTGAATGTACCGTGGAGCTGAGCCGCATCCGCTACTGGTATGACGAGGCACGCGACGGAGGTGTGCGCTACCGTGCCGAGGAACTCATCACCGACGAGTTCGGACTGAACAAGAAGAAGACCAAGCTGGCACGCGTCGTCGGCAAGTTCCGTGAAAAGACCATCGACTTCAAGGACCAGCTGTTCAAGGACATCGAAAATGCCATCGGCAAGAACGCCGTACAGGCAGCTCCCGCCGTGACAAAAGCCCAGCAGGCTCCTGCCACTTCCGGTGTGACCACCAATGACAAGGTCGTGACCGTCAATGTCCCCACGAGCGCACCTGCTACCCCCGTCGTCACGACTGTCGCCAACAATGCACAACCCGCACAGGCTGCCTCCGCTGCTCAGGGCATGGAAGGATTCCGCAAGGTCAACCCCGACCAGATTCCCGGCAATGCCGTGAAACTCATCAGCGATGCATTCATCATCACTGCCGGCAATGATGAACTCTTCAACCCCATGGCAGGCGGATGGGGCGGACTGGGCAACCTGTTCAACCGACCCGTCGCCTACTGCTTCATCGACCCCTCCCGCTACACCTACGGCATCATGCAGAAGAACGACACCTACACGCTGTCATTCTATACACCTGCCTATCAGGATGCCATCCAATATGTAGGTACCCATTCCGGACGCGACGGCAACAAGGTAGCCGGCAGCAAGCTGACCCCCATCACGACTCCTTCGGGCAGCAAGGCTTTTGCCGAGGCATGGCTCATCATCGAGTGCAAGAAGATTGCCACCCAGCTGCTGACCCCGTCGTCCGTCACCGACGCAGCCGTGAAAGCCCAATACCCCAACAAGCAGACGGAAATGTTCGTGGGTGAAATCATCGGTGTCTGGATGAAATAACCCCCTCCGGACTCTCCAACATCCGCGTACCGTCTCAGCCAACGGTACCGGGAAGAGAAGCACGAAGACACAGCGAGAGACAGGACAGCCTGTCGCCTGAAACTGCACGCGGTGTCTTCGTGCTTTTTGTATGCCGTTCCCGGCACGACAGCAACCTTTCAGAGCCAGGAGGAAACAACAAAAAGACAAATGATAGTTTCATTTACAACCATTCCGACCTTCCCGGTTAAAACACTGTCATGTTGTGTATTAAGCCGTATATTAAGCTCTTTCCATTTGAGATTATTAACAGAATGTACAATTTATAACCTCTAAAAAGTAGGTATTCTCAAATTAAAAACTATCTTTGTGACAGCAAAACAGGTTTGATATGCACAAAACAAACGAAAATGTGAATATTGCGAAAGCGTTGCTGGATGCCGGAAAAGTGGACGAAGCCATCCACCACCTCGACGAACAGCTGGCTGTCCCCTCCCCGGAAGCAGCCGACGAACTTTACTACCTGCGTGGCAATGCTTACCGCAAACTGGGAGACTGGCAAATGGCCCTGAACAACTACCTGGAGGCCATTGCACTCAATCCCGAAAGTCCTGCCGTCCAGGCACGCGCCATGGCGATGGATATCTTAGAGTTCTATAACAAGGATATGTACAACCAATAAAGTAATTTTTATGGCAACAGTTAAAGGGGCGATAGTCGTCGACACCGAACGCTGCAAAGGATGCGGCCTGTGCGTGGTGGCGTGCCCGGTGAAAATTTTAGGTCTCTCCCAAAAAGAGGTCAACAAGAGAGGATACCCGTTCTCGATGCAATTGGAGGACAAGTGTATAGGTTGCGCTTCGTGCGCCATTGTCTGCCCGGACGGGTGTATTTCTGTATATAAAACAAAAATCTAAATTTTAACTATATGGCAGAAGATGTTGTACTCATGAAAGGTAACGAAGCCATTGCACACGCCGCAGTCCGTACCGGTGTAGACGCTTATTTCGGTTACCCCATCACTCCACAGTCGGAAGTCCTCGAAACACTTGCAGAATTGAAGCCCTGGGAAACCTCGGGCATGGTCGTGCTTCAGGCAGAAAGTGAAGTTGCTGCAATCAATATGGTTTATGGTGGAGCAGCCACCGGGAAGAAAGTAATGACCTCTTCCTCCAGCCCCGGTGTCAGCCTGAAACAGGAAGGCATCTCCTACATTGCCGGAGCCGAACTCCCGGCAGTCATCGTTAACGTGATGCGTGGAGGTCCCGGTCTGGGAACCATCCAACCCAGCCAGGCTGACTATTTCCAGAGCACCAAGGGTGGCGGACACGGCGACTACCGCCTCATCGTCCTCGCTCCCTCGTCGGTTCAGGAAATGGCTGACTTTGTCGACCTCGCCTTCGAACTGGCATTCAAATACCGCAATCCGGCACTGATCCTCTCTGACGGCGTCATCGGTCAGATGATGGAGAAGGTCGTCCTCCCCGAACAGCGTAAACGACTCACCGACGAGGAAGTCATCGCCCGTTGCCCCTGGGCAGCCAACGGAAAGCCCAAGACCCGCGAACCGAACATCATCACCTCGCTTGAACTCGATTCCGCCATCATGGAGCAACGCAACATCCACTTGCAGGCCAAGTACAAGGAAATCAGCGAGAAGGAAGTACGTTTCGAGGAAATCGCCTGCGAGGATGCCGATTACCTCATCGTCGCCTTCGGTTCTTGCGCCCGCATCGCCCAGAAAGCCATTGAGCTGGCACGTGAAGAGGGCATCAAGGTCGG
Source organism: Mediterranea sp. ET5 (assembly GCF_023337025.1). NCBI lineage: Bacteria > Pseudomonadati > Bacteroidota > Bacteroidia > Bacteroidales > Bacteroidaceae > Mediterranea > Mediterranea sp. ET5. Next base: position 19,689 of record NZ_JAMBLN010000003.1, read on the forward strand.
TATCCTGCGCCCCATCACCCTGTGGCCGTTCCCGTCAAAAGAAATCGAACGTCTGTCACACCACATGAAGGGCATCCTCACCGTCGAGCTGAATGCCGGACAGATGGTTGAAGACGTGCGCCTCTCTGTCAACAACGGCGTGAAGGTGGAATACTTCGGACGCATGGGCGGCATCGTGCCTGCTCCCGACGAAGTGGTCACCGCTCTCAAAGAGAAATTAATGAAGTAACCTGCGCTTATGGACAAACAGCAAATCCGTAACCTGCTCAACCTCTTATTTATTATAGGAACGGTTGTCACCATCATCCTCTACTTTGCCGTAGACAGCCCGCAACCGTTCTACTATGCGTGTGGTGTGTCACTCGCCATCAAGATGACGGAAGTAGTGATGCGCATGATACGTTTCAAGTAAAAAAACGCAAGACTTATGACAAGAGAAGACATCATCAAACCCGAGAATCTGGTTTACAAGAAACCGACTCTCCTTAACGATAACACGATGCACTACTGCCCGGGTTGCAGCCATGGCGTGGTGCACAAACTGATTGCCGAAGTAATCGAAGAGATGGGCCTGGCAGACAAAGCCGTCGGCGTATCGCCCGTAGGTTGTGCCGTGTTCATGTACAAGTACCTTGACATCGACTGCCAAGAGGCTGCACACGGACGTGCGCCTGCCCTGGCAACTGCCATCAAACGTCTCTGGCCCGACCGCCTGGTGTTCACCTATCAGGGTGACGGCGACCTGGCTTGCATCGGTACGGCCGAGACCATCCATGCGCTCAACCGTGGCGAGAACATCACCATCATCTTCATCAACAATGCCATCTATGGCATGACGGGCGGACAAATGGCACCGACCACCCTGATGGGCATGAAGACCGCTACCTGTCCCTATGGCCGCGACGCGAAAATCCACGGCTATCCCCTCCGCATGACCGAAATCGCCGCTACGCTGGAAGGCACTGCCTACGTGACCCGTCAGTCCGTTCAGACGGTAGCCGCCATCCGCAAAGCCAAGAAAGCCATTCGAAAGGCATTCGAAAACTCCATGAACGGCAAAGGCTCCAACCTCGTCGAGATTGTGGCAACCTGCAACTCGGGCTGGAAGATGTCGCCTGTGGCTGCCAACAAATGGATGGAAGAGAACATGTTCCCCTATTACCCGTTGGGTGACTTAAAAGATAAGGAGTAAAACACTATGAAAACAGAAGAAATCATCATATCGGGCTTCGGCGGACAAGGTGTGCTGTCGATGGGTAAGATACTCGCCTACTCGGCCCTGATGGAAGGAAAGGAAGTGACCTGGATGCCGGCATACGGTCCGGAGCAACGTGGCGGTACTGCCAACGTGACGGTCATCATCAGCGACGAACGCATCTCGTCGCCCATCCTGAGTACCTATGACACGGCTATCATCCTCAACCAGCCCTCCATGGCTAAGTTTGAAAGCAAGGTCAAGCCGGGTGGAACCATTATCTACGACGGATACGGCATCAGCCAGCCGCCGACGCGTAAGGACATCAAGGTCTACCGTATCGACGCCATGGATGCAGCTGCCGAGATGAACAACATGAAAGCCTTCAACATGATTGTGCTGGGCGGACTCCTGAAACTCCGTCCGATGGTGTCCATCGAATCGGTACTGAAAGGACTGCGCAAGACACTGCCCGAACGCCACCATCACCTCATCCCGATGAACGAGGAAGCCATCCGTAAAGGGATGGAAATCATCCGGGAACATGAATAAGCAACCCGACGGACACTTGTCCAGACTCCAATAGACGCAGACGACGCGGACTACACAGCAACCTGTTTCCTTGTGCAATCCGCGTCGTCGGTGTTTTTTATTCGCTCACGAGAGATGTCTCTTTAGCCCCAATCGTCATGCAAATACTACTATCCTGTGCCAAGACCATGGCAGACAGCACCGGGACTGCCGTCCCCCTCACTACCCTTCCCCCGTTTGAAACAGAAGCGTCGCAACTGGCGCTGCAACTTGCCTCCCTCAGCACCGAGGAGGTGGAACAACTGTTGCGCGTCAACCGACAGATTGCGTCGGAGAACCAGCTGCGTTACCGCCATTTCCACGATGCAGACAATCCGCAACTGCCGGCACTGCTCGCCTATACGGGTATCGTGTTCAAGCGCATTGCTCCCGATGACTTCAGTGCCGACGACTTCCGCTATGCGCAGGCACACCTGAACATCACCTCTTTCCTTTACGGACTCCTACGTCCGCTGGACCTCATCCACAACTACCGGTTGGAAGGCGACGCCGTGCTGCCCGACAACGGCGGACAAAGCATGTTCGCCTACTGGCAGTCCCGACTGACCGGTCTCCTGCTGGAGCGCGTCAAGGCCGACGATGGCATACTGGTCAATCTTGCCAGTGAGGAGATGAAACGACTGTTCGACTGGAAACGTGTCTGCCGCGAGGTGAAGGTCATCACACTGGAGTTCCGCGTATGGAAAGGGGACAAGTTGCGGAGCATCGTGGTCTACACCAAGATGTGCCGCGGAGAGATGACACGCTACCTGCTCAAAGGGCGCATCACCGATCCGGAGGCTCTGAAGGCTTTTACCTGGGAAGGCTTCCGCTGGGACGACGCTGCCGGGATGTTCACCCTCTGACGCCTACTCCCCGTCAACAAAACGGAGGGTCTCCACCTTCTCCAGCCGGGCACGCAGGCGCGGCATGGACAACCGACGGATGCGCAGACGCATCATGCAGTCCATGTCGTAGGTCTGCGAGACGATGGTGGGTTCCTCCTCCTTCACAACTCGCATCACGTCGTTCATAAAGGGATATTCAAAAAGGACTTCCACCTCATCGTCTACCGTCCGCTCGACAAATGCAGCAGCAGCCAACGCCTCAGCAGCTGCCGTGCGATAGGCCACGATGAGTCCGCTCGTCCCCAACTTGATGCCACCGAAATAGCGCACCACGATGACGAGCACATCGGTCAGTTCATTGGAATTGATTTGCCCGAGGATGGGCTTGCCTGCCGTACCCGAAGGCTCTCCGTTGTCATTTGCACGGAAGTCCTTCCGCTCATGCCCCAGCATGTAGGCATAGCACACGTGGCGTGCGTCATAATATTTCTTCTGATATTCTTCCAGGCGCATCTTCACCTCCTCCACCGTACGCACCGGCAGGGCGATGGCGATGAACTTGCTTCTTTTCTCCGTATAGATGGCCTCCGAGGGAGCGGCAATGGTTCTGTATTCGTCTGCTTCCATGATTATCTTCACATCGGGATTCTGTCTGCAAAATTACAATTCCAATCGCCAATACACAATTGGCGGGCGGCAATATCACCATTTTTAGGTATTGACACGCATCGGTCAAGCTCCTACTTTTGCATCCGACCGTTAAAAGAACACGTCATGCAGACATTGAAACACTCTGTTGAAAAGCGACTGCTCACCGCCTCGCGAGCCATCTTCCTCCGGAAAGGCTTTCAGAAGGCATCCATGCGCGACATTGCCCGTGCATCGGGTATCTGCCTGAGTAACATCTACAACTATTTCCCCAGCAAGGATGCCCTGTTCTGCACCATCGTACGCCCTGCCATCACCACCCTCGAACAGATGCTCCGGCTGCATCCCGACACGACGGAACCCGGCGACTCACAGACACTGGCAGCAAATGACCCGGAACGAATCATCAGGGACTGCACGGCCCTGCTCAGCAAGCACCGCACCCAACTGAAGCTGTTGTTCTTCTGTGCACAAGGCTCCTCTCTGGACGACTACAAAGAGAGGGTCTCCCGGCAATACAGCACCCTCCTGCCACAATCACCCGCAGGGACTGACGGCAAGGATACCATCTCCGGATTCTACAACCGGCTTCACACCGCATGGATGTTTGCCTTGTTCGAGGAGATTATCCGGCAGAAGATACAACCGAAAGACTATGAGCCCATCCTCCGGGAATGTCTCACCGGAGAGAGCTGGCAGGCAACCCACAGCCATAGCCTGTAAAAACACCAAGGTCCTCCATCAGGAAGGGGTATTCCTTCCGATGAGGACCTTGGGCATCTTTGTGGTTAAGTGTATAAAATCAAATCAACTTCTCTGTAACAATCGCTCTATCAGATGGAGAAGCGCAGGTCAATTCCGAACTGACGTGGCTTGCCGGGCTGCATGAACCACTGGCTCATGCTCTCAATGCCAAACGTGTGATAAGAGCGGTCCGTCAGGTTACGTCCCCACAAGTCTATGTCACACACCTTGGTACGCAACTGGATGTTGGCATTGCAAGTCCCGTAGAATCCCTGTCCCATCGTGTTGGCTTCATTCCAAGTGGTCTCACCCACACCCGTATAACCGGCATGGAAGGTGATCTGCCGCAACGCATCGCTTTTCAGGAACATCGAATAGGAAGCTCCCACATTGAGTGTATGGCGGGGTACGAAAGGTACCGTGTTGTCTGAATAGTCGATGAACTGCTTGTCGTCGGAATCCAATGTAGACTTATAGTCGGTGAACGTGGCGCGTGTATAGCCGTAAGAGGCGTTCATGCTCCAGTGGCGGTCAAAACGTGCAGCCAAAGCGGCTTCCGCACCCACACTGCGACTGCGTCCGGCGTTGACAGTCAAGCGTCCCAGTCCGGAACGTGTCATGCGGGCAATCTGCTGGTCACGCGTATCCATGCAGAAGGCAGCCAGGTCGGCATGCAGCTTGCCGTTCCACAGGGTCAGGTGGGTACCGACCTCGTAACTCCAAGTGTATTCGGGTTTATAGTAGGAAGCTGCCACATCTGGCTCTACAGCCGGAGGCATACTGCCTGCAATGGTATTCTTAATTTTCTCCTTCATCGCATTCATTGCAGGTGGGAAGTCCATCTTGTCAACCATGTCGATGCATCCTTCTTTCACTTCCGTCATCCATCTACCGCTTAAGCCCGTCTGTATCAGTTCGGAGAAACCTTGGATGTTGTATCCGCCCGAACGATAACCACGGCTGACAGTCGCATAGATGTTGTTGCCCGCATTGAAATCATACTTCAGCGAGAAGCTGGGCAACAGCTGGGTGTAGTGGTTCTTCAACTTTCCTCCCATCGCATACGAACTGTTGTCGAAAGTAAGTGCCAATGGATTCCGCCCCATCGCGATGCTGAAGTTATAGCTGGCTGCCGCACTGGCATCGTAGTCCATCGAGAGGCGTTCGTGGTCGACACGCAAGCCTACGGTCAGCGAAAGTCCGTCAACCAACAGGTTGTTGAAGGTAGACCGATGGAAGAGAGCCAGGTCAGTTACCGGCGTACGGAAGTTGGAATAGACCGGCATGCCTTCACTCGTGATGTCGATACTCATGGGAGGAGCACCGTGGATGTTCGAGAAGACTCCGTTAAGCATCCCTTCCAGCATGGAGATACCGTCGCGATGGAAGAACACGGGACTGTTCGTACGCATATTCTGATAGGAAACAAATGCACCGGTCACCCACTGCCAGCGTTTGCCGGGCAGGCTCTTCAGCGAAAGCTCTTCCGTCAGGGCGTTCAGCCGCTGTTTCTGTTCAAGGGTGTAAATCTCCTTCGAAGTGAAGTCCTGGTCGATGTACATGCGGTCATCCAGCCGTTGGTAGCTGGTCACCGAGTTGAAGATATAGTTGTTGCCCTGATAGGTTGCCGAGAGTCCGGCATTGAACAGACCGCGACGGTACTTGCCTTCCTCGTTTGAGCTGACGGGGTCAGTCACACCCGTATCTTCATGATAGAGACCATAGACATAGCCTCCTTCATCACTGTACTCATAGTTGGCAGTGAAGTCGAGCTTCCAGTTCTCCGTAGGCAACCAGATGGCACGCATACGTCCGCCTCCGCTTTGCAACGGATCGGCATAACGGTCCAGGTAAGCGTTCTTGAAGAAACCACGTGCGCCCTCATAGAAGCCACCCGCCGAGAAAGCAAAGCGGTCGCTGATGCGGTGATAGTGCGTCAGTGAAGCACGATAGGAATTGTTGGCGGTGGCTCCACCCAACGAAAGCTGGGTACCTTGATAGCGGAAGGGATTACGGGTATAGACACGGATCAGTCCGCCCATGGCATTGCGTCCGTAAAGGGTTGACTGCGGACCACGCAACACGTCGATACGCTCAATATCATAGGTATTGAAGTCAAAGGCTGACTTATCGAGATAGGGCACGTTGTCCACATACAGCCCGACAGCAGGTGTATTGATGCGTGAACCGATGCCGCGGATGTAGATGGCAGAGGTCAGTCTGGAACCGTAATCAGGCATATAGAAGTTAGGTACCAGCCCCGTGAGGTGCTTGATGGATGTCACCTGGTCGGCCTCCAGCTGCTCGCGCGAAAGGATGGTCGACGACAATGCCTGACGGCGGAAGGTCGTGTTCTCCTTGGGCGATGCCACAACGACAATCTCTTCCACATTGACTACCTTGGTCGTATCGCGGTCGGCAGGTGCAGCTTGCACTCCTGCCACAGCCAGACATACACAACTTGAAAACAGTATTCTTCTATTCATCTTTACTTGTTTATTGATGCTGCAAAATAAGCGCATGCAGCGCGGACGGACAATCCTCATTTATTAGGATTTTCGCAAAAAAGAATCCCCTTGCCTGCTCCTTTCGGATGACAGACAAGGGGATTCGGGGGTTATCACAATAAGTCTAACTGTCAGTTGCGGAACACCAGACCGTCGTTGGCGGCATCCACCACGATGGGTTTGCTACGGTCAACCTCCTGTGCCAGGAGTTTCTTGGAGAGGTCGTTCAACAAGTAACGTTGGATGGCACGTTTCACAGGACGGGCACCGAACTCGGGGTCGTATCCGGCACTTGCCAGGAAGCGGATGGCAGCATCGTTCATCTGCAAGGTCACTCCGTTCTCTGCCAGCATCTTCTGGATGCCCTTGATTTGCAAGGCTACAATCTGCTCGATCTGTGCCTTGTTCAGCGGCAGGAACATGATGGTCTCGTCGATACGGTTCAGGAACTCGGGACGGATGGTCTTCTTCAGCATACTCATCACTTCGTTCTTGGTCTCCTCCACGAGCTGTTCGCGATTGGCATCGGTCATCTTCTCAAACTGGCTCTGGATGTAGGCACTACCAAGGTTCGACGTCATGATGATGATGGTGTTCTTGAAGTTCACCGTACGTCCCTTGTTGTCGGTCAAACGTCCGTCATCCAACACCTGCAGGAGGATGTTGAACACATCGGGATGTGCCTTCTCTATCTCGTCGAAGAGGACCACCGAGTAAGGCTTACGCCGCACAGCCTCGGTGAGCTGTCCGCCTTCATCATAACCGACGTATCCGGGAGGCGCTCCTATCAGTCGGGAAACGGAATGCTTCTCCTGATACTCACTCATGTCGATACGGGTCATCATCGAGTCGTCGTCGAAAAGGTATTCAGCCAACGCCTTCGCCAGCTCGGTCTTACCGACACCCGTCGTACCCAGGAAGATAAACGAGCCGATGGGTCGTTTCGGGTCTTGCAGTCCGGCACGACTCCGTCGCACGGCATCTGCCACAGCCTGGATGGCCTCGTCCTGACCGACGACACGCTTGTGAAGTTCGTCTTCCAGATGGAGCAACTTCTCGCGTTCACTCTGCAACATCTTGCTCACGGGGATTCCCGTCCAGCGTGATACGACGTCGGCAATATCCTCGGCGGTCACCTCTTCCTTAATCATGGCATTGTCGCCCTGCTTGTGTTTCAGGTCTTCCTGAATGGATTTGATTTCATTCTCCAAAGCCTGCAACTTGCCATAGCGTATCTCTGCCACCTTGCCGTAGTCGCCTTCACGTTCGGCACGGTCAGCCTCGAACTTGAGCTGTTCGATTTCCTTCTTGTTCTGCTGAATCCGGTTCACCAGTTCCTTTTCGCTCTGCCATTTGGCACGGAAAGAAGTATCCTGCTCCTTCAGCTCGGCAATCTGCTTGTTGAGCTGGGCCAGTTTGTCTTCATCCTTTTCCCGCTTGATGGCTTCCCGTTCGATTTCCAGCTGTTTCAACCGACGTTCGATTTCATCCAGCTCTTCCGGCAACGAGTCACGCTCCATCCGGAGTTTGGCGGCAGCCTCATCCATCAGGTCAATCGCCTTGTCAGGCAGGAAACGTTCGGTGATGTAACGGTTGCTCAACTCCACGGCGGCAATGATGGCCTCATCCTTGATACGCACCTGATGGTGGTTCTCATAGCGTTCCTTCAAGCCACGCAGGATGGAAATGGAGCTGGCAATGTCCGGTTCATCGACCATGACGGTCTGGAACCGGCGTTCCAGTGCCTTGTCCTTCTCGAAATACTTCTGGTATTCGTCGAGGGTCGTGGCACCGATGCTGCGCAACTCGCCACGTGCCAATGCCGGCTTCAGGATGTTGGCAGCATCCATGGCGCCTTCGCCTTTTCCGGCACCCACCAATGTGTGGATTTCATCGATGAAGAGGATGATGTTCCCCTCCGACTGCTTCACCTCATTGATAACCGACTTCAGACGTTCCTCAAATTCGCCTTTATATTTGGCACCTGCCACGAGCGCACCCATATCCAGTGAATAGAGCTGCTTGTTCTTCAGGTTCTCGGGGACATCGCCACGGAGGATACGTTGGGCAAGTCCCTCCACGATGGCGGTCTTACCGGTACCCGGTTCACCTATCAGAATCGGGTTGTTCTTCGTACGACGGCTCAGGATTTGCAGTACCCGACGGATTTCCTCGTCACGGCCAATCACCGGGTCAAGCTTCCCGGTACGGGCAGCCTCAATCAGGTTGATGGCATACTTGTTCAGCGACTGGTAGGTGTCTTCACTTGACTGCGAAGTCACTTTCTGTCCCTGACGCAGTTCGTTGATGGCGGCACGCAACTCCTTTTCAGTCACTCCGGCATCTTTCAGGATGGTCGACGCCGTACATTTCACCTGAAGGATAGCCAGGATGATGGCTTCCAGTGAAACATACTCATCGCCCAGTTCCTTAGACAGTTCTACAGCTTTCTGCAGGACCTCGTTCGCTTCACGGCTCAGGTAAGGTTCTCCACCTGAAACCTTCGGCAAGGAAGCGATCTGCTTGTCGAGCACCGTCGTTATCTGCCGGTCATTCACGCCGAGTTTCTGGAAGAGAAAGTTCGTCACATTCTCACCGACCTTCAGCACGCCTGCCAGCAAATGCTCAGGCTCGATGGCCTGCTGTCCGAGGCTCTGCACCATGTTGACAGCCTGCTGCACCGCTTCTTGCGATTTGATGGTAAAGTTGTTAAAGTTCATATCTTGTTCTCCTTTCTTTATTTTGCTTTTTCAAAATACGCTAGTCTTACTTCAAACGCCTTGCCAAGTGAAAAATAATGACAAAATGTCGTATTTTCAGCACTTTATACTGCAAGTTTGACACCCCGAAGACGGCATCTCAAAAGATTTCGGTACTGAAAACTTGTCTGAAAAGCCCGAATTTCCTACCTTTATTCCATAATTTAAGGTTATGAAGAAAGAAGATTTGAAAACTGACGAAATTGTCATTCTGATTGACGCCAGCTACCTGGAGAAAATAGGACACACCATGAGGGACTTCTTCAGTCACATCGTCAAGCGGAAACTGCCCAAGGCAGACCTGCCTGCCCTGATTGAAGGTCTTGCCCTGGATGCCGGCATCCGTCCCGGCGACAACCACATCCAAGTGATATTCATCCACCCGAACCTCCTGCAGAAGCTTACCTTCTGTGAACCCTCGGACCTCAACGAGGAGCTGCACAGCGTGGCTTTCCGCAGCAACCTGGGCGAATTTTCATTCAGCTCTTTTTCAACGGAAGCCCTGACGAGCAGTGATTCCATGGTCGCCGACTTTGCGCAGGCTCTCTCCGTGTCGCAGGGCACACGCCAGGTTATCCTGGTGGGAGACATGGCGTTATATGGCGACGAGACCGTGAAAGCCCTGCAGGAAGCCAAGGACCGTGAAGTCTGCCATTTCTCCATCGACCCGAACGAGGCTGCCCGTTTCCCCTTCCGGCATTGCAACCTGGGATACTCCCTGCTGCATGCCCTGGGTGTACGTCCCGAAGAGTTGGAATAACATACATGCCATGTCGGACTTCCGCCTGAAAGTATTCTGTTGTGTAGCTCGCAACCTGAGTTATACGAAGGCCGCGCAGGAACTGTTCATCAGCCAGCCTGCCGTGACGAAGCATGTCAAGGAACTGGAAAACCACTATCAAACCCGTCTCTTCGAGCGTCTGGGCAGCCGCATCGAACTGACCCATGCCGGACGTCTGCTGCTGGACCATTGCGAAGCCATTCTCGAAGCTTATAACCGGCTGGAATTTGAAATGAATCTGCTGAGAAACGAATACAGCGGAGAGCTACGCCTGGGAGCAAGCACGACCATCGCCCAATACGTCTTGCCTCCCCTCCTCGCGCAATTCATTGAAAAATTTCCACACATCACCGTTTCCATGTTCAACGGGAACTCGCGCGAAGTGGAAGTTGCCTTGCAGGAACACCGCATTGACCTTGCCTTGCTCGAAGGTTCCTCCCGGCTGCCAAGCCTGAAGTATGCCCACTTCCTCGACGACGAACTGGTGATGGTGATGCGCACCAAAAGTCGGCTGGCTGTCGCCGAGGAAATCAGCCTCGACGAACTGCAACGGCTGCCACTCGTACTACGCGAAATCGGCTCGGGAACACTCGACGTGATAGAAAAAGCCCTTGCAGCCCACAACATCCGCCTTTCCGCCCTCAACGTCCTGCTCTACCTGGGCGGCACGGAAAGCATCAAGCATTTTCTGGAATGTACCGACTGTCTGGGCATCGTCTCCATCCGCTCCATCTCCAACGAACTGGCGACAGGGAAACTCCGTGTCATCGAAATCAAGGACCTCACCATGAACCGCGAATTCTGCTTCGCACGCCTGCAGGGGCAAGACGGGGGACTCCCGTCCATCTTCATGAACTTTGCGCTGCACGAACGGAAGAACCTGTGAGTGACAAAATGTCAAACGAATCGCTCCACAGTCCCATTCTTCGCACCAAAAGACGAGTTGGTGAGCAGAACGGGCATTCTGGAGCGATTCGCAAAATACAGATAGATACCCTATCTGCATGAATTCTCTCTCTTTGATACCTTTTTATCCCCATTGAAGACATACGGCCAGAAATAGTAGCGGATTGCACATTCTTTTATTACCATCCGATTTATTGACACGCAGGTCCTTCCAGAGAGTGAAACCCGGTGTTTTTGCGTTTCATTTTCCAAAGATTTGACTTCCGGGCGCGAAACAATCGTGTTTGGGGCATGAAACTATATTGTTTGACGCGGCAAACTATATTGTTTGGCTCGCGAAACAATATTGTTCCGGGCACGTTTTGTCTGTTTTTCGAAAACGAAATGTATAGTTTTCTAAAATCAAAGGCTTTTTCCGGACGTTTCGTTTGCAATCATTCACGTTTCTTCTCTAGTTCATCGTATTTTTGAAAAGTACGAGTTAGCAGAAAAGGGCGTTTCGATGCATTCCGTCAGGCAAACAGAGGATTCTGCTTTCACCCTGCCTCTCCGGGAAGCAGACCGAAACAAGGAAGGCAGACATCCTCATTCCCGTCCGTCGGTCAACCCAAAGTCTCAAAAGCCTGACGAAGGTCTTCCAGCAGGTCGTCGATGTGTTCGGTGCCGATGGAGAGACGGATGGTCCCGGGGTGAATGCCTTGTGCGGCACACTCGTCGGGTGACAGTTGTGAATGGGTGGTGCTGGCAGGATGGATGACCAGCGACTTCACGTCCGCCACATTCGCCAACAGGGAAAAGAGTTGCAAATGGTCGATAAAGCGGTGTGCCTCGGTCTCTCCCCCGTCGATGTCGAAGGTGAAGATGGAACCTGCCCCGTGTGGGAAATACCTCTCGTATAAGGCGTGGTCGGGATGGTCGGGAAGCGACGGATGGTTCACCCGTCTCACACGCGGATGGGACGACAGGAAGCGCACGACACGGAGCGCGTTCTCCACGTGACGTTCCACACGCAGCGAGAGAGTCTCCAGTCCCTGCAACAACAGAAATGCATTGAAGGGACTGATGCAGGCGCCGGTGTCACGCAACAGGACGGCACGGATGCGGGTGACATAGGCTGCCGCGCCTGCCACATCGGCAAAACATACACCGTGATAGCTGGGGTCGGGTCCCGTCAGTTGGGGGAAACGTCCGGATGCCACCCAGTCAAAACGTCCGCCGTCGATTATGACTCCGCCGAGCGAAGTGCCATGACCGCCGATGAACTTGGTTGCCGAGTGTACCACAATGTCCGCCCCATGCTCCAACGGACGTATCAGGTAAGGGGTACCAAAGGTGTTGTCGACCACGAGGGGGATACCGTGCCGGTGAGCAACTTCCGCCACAGCCTCCAGGTCAATCAGGTTGGAATTCGGATTGCCCAGGCTCTCCACAAAGAGGGCTTTAGTCCCGGGACGGATGGCTGCCTCAAAGTTGGCTGCGGAAGAAGGGTCGACAAAGGTTGTCGTCACGCCATACGTCGGGAAGGTGTGTGCCAGCAGGTTGTACGTTCCTCCGTAGATGGTCTGCGCCGCCACCAGATGATCGCCGGCAGACGTCAGCCCCTGCAGGGCGTATGTGATGGCGGCCGCACCGGACGAGACAGCCAACGCTGCTACTCCTCCTTCCAGGGCTGCCATCCGCTGTTCGAACACATCCTGGGTGGAGTTGGTCAACCGTCCGTAGATGTTGCCGGCATCCTGCAACCCGAAGCGAGCTGCCGCATGGGCGGAATCACGGAATACATACGAGGTGGTCTGATAGATGGGGACGGCCCGTGCGCCGGTTGCCGGGTCGGGCTGCTCCTGCCCCACATGAAGTTGCAAAGTCTCAAAATGCCAATTCTTTCTTTCCATCGTTCATTCTCCTTTCATTACGTTTTCAGATTAACCGACGAAGGGGGCATGCGACCAACAGGACCGCCCCTCTGTCTTCTGTCTGCAAAGTTAGAGCAGGAAGAAATATCTCACAAGAAACCGGGAATCTATGGAAAACAATCCTATATTTGCAGGAAGAAACAGAACGTCTGTTCTATTTCGAAACAAAATACACTCCCCAAACAGAATAATATTCTCTCTCATGGATACACTTGACCAGACCGACCTCGCCATCCTGCGTGCCTTGCAGGAGAATGCCCGGCTCACCATCAAGGAGCTGGCAGCCTGCGTGCATCTCTCTTCGACTCCAGTCTTTGAACGCCTCAAACGGCTGGAGAGCAACGGCTACATCAGAAAATACATCGCGGTGCTCGATGCTGACAAGCTCCACCGGGGCTTCGTGGTGTTCTGCCGCGTGAAGCTCCGCCGGCTCAACAAGGAGATAGCCGACGAATTCACGCGCATCATCCGCGACATCCCGCAAGTGACGGAATGCTACAACATCTCGGGCAGCTATGACTACCTGCTCAAGATTCATGCACCGGACATGAAATACTATCAGGAGTTCATTCTCAATGTGCTGGGGACCATCGACAGCCTGGGCTCGCTGGAGAGCACGTTTGTGATGGACGAGATAAAGCACGACTACGGCATCCACATCTGAGCGCATTCCGCCCGGACGTGGATGTCGTGTGGATGGCAATCAGGGAGCTTTCACGTCAGTCCTTCTTCGTCTTGGGACGTGTCGTCTTCAGCTTTTTCTTGCCCAACTTACGGGCTTTCTCCCAAGCAGCCTTCCGTGCTTCGTATTGTTCGTATTGACGTTCAATATAATTATCAGCCATAATCCATGTGAATTTATAAAGAGGCGTGTCAGACATTCATTAAGGATACAGCCGACGTACCTTCGGCAGGTTGGCTACCAGCTTCTCTACATGCCCTCCTTCCAGGGCATAGCCGACAACCACTTCGTCCGCCAGCTCAATCATCAACTCATTCCTGTCTTGCGCCGATGAACGGGTCACACGATGGATGTTCGCGTCGCAATGTGTCACCACGAGCAAGCGCTGTTCCTGCAACGCCTGTTCCACCTCTGCCGACCATTGCAAAGGCAAGGCTTCCGCCAGGACCAGCACAGTCGGAATCCGTCGTTCCAGCAGGCGGGACAACATCCATTGTTCCAACGGCAACAGGTTGCCGCATATCACACAACCGTCATTCTCTGACAAGGCTCCCAGCCATTCGCCAATCCGCCTTTCCCCCTCACCCGGCACTTGCCGCGAGCAGAGGAAAGCCGTCTTGCGAGCAGCCAGCAACCTCCAATTTCCCATCTGATGAATAATTCTCATACTCAAGCTTGTTTTTTGATTCACATGTAAAAGTATGGATTTTGTTTGGAATATCCCCTATCTCATCCAAAGTCTTTGTCCTTTCCTCTCCCTTTTCATGCCAGTATACCGGAAGCAGCCATACGTACACAAAAAAGGCGCGGATGACACAGCTGTTCTGATTCATCTGCATCATCCGCGCCGGCTTGTTCCGGTGTTTCACCGACGGACGTCAGCGCACTTCAATCACACGATTGACTTTGGCTTTCTCTTCCGGCGTACGTTTCAGCAACTCGATGGTCAACACACCGTCAGCCACGTTGGCACTGATTCTGTCTTTCTCCACATCATCGGGGAGTACCAGTGCCTGCTGGAACTTCGTGTAAGAGAACTCGCGACGTAAGTATTTCTTATTCTTTTCATCGCCCTCCTTGGTTTCGTTCTTCTTCTCCATGGTGATGACCAGTTCATTGTCCTCACTCAAATGGATGTTGAAGTCTTCCTTGGTCATGCCCGGGGCTGCGACTTCCACTTTGTATTCCTTATCATTTTCGATGACATTGATAGCAGGGGCAGTCGCATTGGTTCTGACCATCCAGTCGTTATCAAAGAAATCATTGAAAATACTCGGTAACCAGTTCTGATTGTTGTACTTTCTACTCGGCATCATAGTTGTAATCTCCTATATTTTAATTGTTATTTTATAGTTTGTTTCACTGAACCCCTCCGCCTTCCGGCCTCGCGGTTCACTTAGGAAATTGCAAACTATGTGCCTGTAGGAAATCTTGTCAGTCACCCGCCCCGGCTTTTAATTCTTTGGAAAATTATTTAAACAAACAGCGTTCCGCTTTAACTGAATGCAAACATTATTTACCATCAAAGGCTGACAAGATGGCGGAAAGGCTGACGAAGTCGACGGAGAATGCCTCCTGTTCAAACATAGGGGCACAAAAAAGGATGCATCTCTGCGATACATCCTTCTTATATACTTGCAGTATATATGTTCAAACCTGTCTATCAAGCGTTCTTGGCCTTTTCAACAACAGCCTTGAATGCTTCGGGATGATTCATGGCAAGGTCAGCCAAAACCTTACGGTTGATTTCAATACCGGCTTTGTGCAGACCACCCATCAACTTCGAATAAGACATACCTTCCAGACGGGCAGCAGCGTTGATACGCTGAATCCACAATGCACGGAAGTTACGTTTCTTGTTCTTACGGTCACGATAAGCATAGGTCAAACCCTTTTCCCAAGTATTCTTGGCAACGGTCCAAACGTTCTTTCTTGCACCAAAGTAACCTCTGGTAAGACCTAAAATTTTCTTTCTTTTTGCTCTTGAAGCAACGTGATTTACTGATCTTGGCATAGTTTTAATCGTTTTTGAATGTTAGCGTCGCGTCCCTGTCTCAGGATTGGCGAACTTCAAGCTAAAGCATTCGGTTAATAAAATAGTGTTTGCTTGTCGAAGAAATTACTTCATTGCTAAAAGTGACTTCACGGAATCCAAGTTGGCCTTGTCAACCAAACCTGCGTGAACCAAGTTTCTCTTCTGCTTTTTAGTCTTCTTCGTCAGAATGTGACTGTGATAAGCATGTTTTCTTTTGATCTTTCCTGATCCGGTAAGAGTGAATCTTTTTTTAGAACCGGAGTTAGTCTTAATCTTTGGCATCTTACTAAATTTTAAATTATTAATTGATTCGCGGCAACGCACTATACCTCGGCGTTACACGCTTCTTTCGTTTTTTATTTCTCAGCAGCCTCTTCTGCCTTGGGAGCCTGTTTCGGTTGCTGTGCCGGGGCAGCGGCAGCCTTTTTCGGAGAAGCAGGCTTTTTAGGAGCCAGTGAGATGGTCATCCGCTTGCCTTCCAGCAACGGCATCTGCTCCACCTTGGCATATTCTTCCAGGTCATTGGCAAAACGCAGGAGCAACACTTCACCTTGTTCCTTGAACAGAATGGAACGTCCCTTGAAGAACACGTAAGCCTTCACCTTGTCACCATCCTGCAGGAAGCCGATGGCATGTTTCAGCTTGAAGTTGTAGTCGTGGTCATCGGTCTGAGGTCCGAAACGGATTTCCTTCACGTTGACCTTCACCTGCTTGGCTTTTTGTTCCTTCTGACGTTTCTTTAACTGATAAAGAAATTTGGAATAATCGATCAGACGGCAAACAGGCGGAACAGCATTGGGTGAGATTTCGACCAGGTCACATTCATGCTCCTCAGCCATTCGCAAAGCTTGTGCTATAGGATACACTGCTGACTCTACATTATCGCCCACGATGCGGACTTCTTTGGCACGAATCTGTTCATTGATTCGATGTTGCCCTTTCAAATTGTCATTCTTCATTCAAAAAATTGTCTTTCTACCTGTTTGTTTTGTTGGTTAATGATTATTCAAATTCAGCCGTTTGCCCAAGCCTCCCTACAGGGGACTTCTGACAAACGGCTGCAAATTTAGTACTTATTTATCATATTCTGAACTTCTTCGTTCAAAATTTTAGCGAAATCTTCGTATTTCATCGTTCCCTTGTCACCTTCGCCTTGTTTGCGGACGGAAACTTCGCCATTCTCCATTTCCTTCTCGCCCACAATCAACATGTAAGGGATACGTTTCATCTCATTGTCACGGATCTTACGGCCAATCTTTTCATTGCGGTCATCCACCAGGGCGCGTACCTCGTGAGCTTTCAAGTATGCCTTCACCTGCTCGGCGTATTCATTGTATTTCTCCGAAATAGGCAGGATGGCTACCTGGTCAGGAGTCAGCCACAAGGGGAATTTTCCAGCCGTATGCTCAATCAGCACTGCCACAAAGCGTTCCATGGAGCCGAAGGGAGCACGGTGGATCATCACCGGACGGTGCTTCTGGTTGTCAGAGCCCATGTATTCCAACTGGAAGCGTTCGGGCAAGTTGTAGTCCACCTGGATGGTACCCAACTGCCAACGGCGACCAATGGCATCCTTCACCATGAAGTCGAGCTTAGGACCGTAGAAAGCGGCTTCTCCATATTCAACCTTGGCGGGCAATCCTTTCTCGCGACAGGCTTCCACAATGGCTTGTTCTGCCTTTTCCCAGTTCTCATCGCTACCAATATATTTATCACGATTTACTTTGTCACGCAAGGAGATTTGTGCTTCAAAGTTCTCAAAATTCATGGATTTAAATACGATGGAAATGATGTCCATCACACGCAGGAACTCTTCCTTCACCTGATCGGGACGGCAGAAGATGTGTGCATCATCCTGCGTAAAGCTGCGGACGCGGGTCAGTCCGTGAAGCTCACCACTCTGCTCGTAACGGCAAACGGTTCCGAACTCAGCAATACGCAAAGGCAGGTCCTTGTACGAACGGGGTGAATTCTTATAAATCATGCAGTGATGCGGACAGTTCATCGGCTTCAGGAAATATTCTTCCCCTTCTTCCGGCGTATGAATCGGCTGGAACGCATCCTTTCCATACTTGGCATAGTGTCCCGAAGTCACATACAGGAGTTTGTTACCGATAGGCGGACACATCACTTCCTGATAGTCATAGCGTGACTGGATACGGCGCAGGAATTCCTGCAGACGCAGACGCAGTGCCGTACCTTTCGGCAACCACATCGGAAGTCCCTTACCAACCGTGTCGGAGAACATGAACAAATCCATCTCCTTACCGATTTTACGGTGGTCGCGCTTCTTGGCCTCTTCCAGCATGACGAGGTATTCATCGAGCATCTTCTTCTTCGGGAACGTGATGCCGTAAATACGGGTCAACTGCTTGCGGTCTTCATGACCACGCCAATAGGCACCGGCAACAGACAGCAACTTGATAGCCTTGATGGGAGCTGTGGACATCAAGTGAGGACCCCGGCAAAGGTCGGTGAATGCACCTTGGGTATAAGTCGTGATATGACCATCTTCCAGCTCGGAAATCAACTCACATTTGTAGGTCTCGCCTCTTTCACCAAACATCTTCAAGGCATCGGCCTTGGCAATGTCCCGACGGACCAATGTCTCCTTCTTGGCTGCCAGTTCCGCCATCTTCGCTTCAATGGCAGGAAGGTCAGACTCCTTGATGACGGCTTCGCCCGGATCTACATCATAGTAGAAACCATTCTCAATTGCCGGTCCGATACCGAATTGGATGCCCGGATAGAGTTCCTGCAACGCTTCGGCAAGCAAGTGGGCGCTTGTATGCCAGAAAGCATGCTTACCTTCCTCATCGTCCCATTTGTAGAGCACGATAGAAGCATCGTGCTGAATCGGACGAGACAGGTCGTAAGTTTCGCCATTCACTCCGCAAGCCAACACATCCTGTGCCAACCGCGCACTTATACTTTCTGCTATTTGCAGGCCGGTTACCCCTTCGTTATACTCACGAACGGAACCATCAGGAAAAGTTATTTTTATCATAGTTCCATGAATTATTTCTGATTTACGATGCGCAAAATTAACAATTTCTTTGCGACACAGTCTTCTTTTTCTTAAAAATGTTATTACTCGTGTACCGTAAAACGCTTGATTACATTGTAGGCGGAGAAAAGTCCCAGCTCACCGGCCTTGCTCAGGTCGGCGATGCCTTGCTGGTTATTGCCTAAATATATATAGGTAAGACCCCGGTTATAGTAGGCATCCGCAAAATCGGCATCCAGCTCCAGCACCTTATTATAATCAACAATCGCTGCATGATAATCTCCCAGCATGGCAAACAGGTTGGCACGGTTGTAATAGGCGTATGCGAAATCGGGTGCCAGCTTAATGACCTGATCGAGGTCATTCTTCACCAACTCATAGTCTGCATTCTTCACTACTACCGGAGCGCCTGAGGGGAGTACGTTGCCGGCATTCTTGTCCATCTGTGACTCAGCCTTCTGATATTCCAGCTGCTTGTAACGGGCAAGGGCACGGTCAAAATAGGCAGGCATGAACGAATCGTCGGCTACGATGGCTGCCGTATAATCGGAAATGGCATTCTCGAAATCCTGCACCAGATAGAAGTCCAGTCCCCGCAAGAAACGTAACTTCGCATCCGTCTTGTTATCGGACGCCGTACTTGCCGTGTGGTCATCAATCCACTTGAAGTGCTCATTAACCTGTTGCTCGGTCAACGGAGCCTCATTGTTCGTAATCAGGAGCGGTTTGGCAAACAAGGTGTCACGGTTCAACTCGTCAATATACCTGTAGTAATGGATAGTACGGCGTACATTGCCGGGCTTCTCATAGTAAGTCAGCGCATACATGGGCTGATAAGCGATACGTACATTCTTGTCCTGCACACGTCCGCGGTACTCGTTCTTGTAATGCGGCGCATCTTCGTCGCTGTCTGCCACCACAATCTTGCCGTAGTTCTCCATGTTCCGATCTGACTTCTTGCGGGTTTTATGATCGGCGGCAGTCTGCTGCTTCACTCCGTTGTAACGGTCCAGCTGATTACGCAACAGGACCAGTTCGTCGGCCTCCGCCCCTCTCCTGTCACCAATCTTGCGTCGTGCCGCAGCCCGGTAATAATAGCCGGTCAGGAAGTTCGGATACTCATCAATAACCGTCGAATAATCCTTGATGGCTCCTCTCAAGTCTCCGGTCTTGTCAAGCAACAGACCCCGGTTGAATATCGCCATCATGTTGTCCGGCTCCTGCTCGATGACAAAGTTAAAGTCTTCAATGGCACGGTTATCGTCGCCGACGTATGCCCGCAACAGACCACGGTTGTAGTGTCCGATAAAGTTGTTCGGGTCAATCTGGAGTGCCACATCATAGTCGTCCATGGCTCCCCGGAGGTTGTTCTGGTGGTAACGTGCCAGAGCACGGTTGATGTAGTTATCGGCATTCTTCACTGCTAGGTGAATCGCCTGGTCCAGGTCGCCTTCCGCTTCCTTGTATTTTGCCTGTTGCAAGCGGAGTACGGCACGGGCTGTCCACACAGTGGAATTGTACGCATCCACTTCAATCGCCTTGTCGATGTCTTTCTCTGCAGACAGTGTATCCTTCTGACGCATAGCGACGTCTGCCCGCATCAGGAAAGCGTTCGATTCACGGGGAGCCAGGGCTATCAGCCGATCGATATCCTTCTTGGCACCCTCATAATCCTTGTTTTCAATGCGGCAGAGTGCCAGGTTGTTCCACAGTCCGCTGTTCTCCGGATCATATTCCAGAGCCTTCTTGTAGTCCTCAATGGCGCCGTCCACCTTATGCTGACGAATACGGGCATATCCACGTATCTGGTAACATCCGGGGACAAACGGGTTACGCTCGATGGCTTTCGTACAATCGGCTTCCGCACCTTGAAAATCCTCCAGATTGATTTTCGCAATTCCCCGATAGAAGTACGGTTCATACAGATAGGGCTTTGCACTGATCACTTGGTTAAAATACTGGATGGATAACACGTAGTCTTCAAAGAACAACGCATTTCGTGCAATGGCCATCACCCTGTCGGTGTTAATCTGTGCCCCTACCCATCCGGGCAGGCAGCAAAGGAATGCTATCAGAAGTCTACGCATCATCGTTTAATTCTCCGTACGGCAGTTTAGTTGGTTGATTCCGTTATCGAACTGTTTTCACTTTATAGGAGCAGTGCGCCTTGCCTTTCAGCAACGCATTCACCTTTCCTTTGATAAGCTGGCGGCGAAGGGTGGAAATGTGGTCAATGAACACCTTCCCGTCCAAGTGGTCATACTCGTGCTGGACTACGCGTGCCTGGAAGCCGTCAATCCATTCATCGTGCTCCACAAAGTCAGCATCCTGGTAACGCATGTGAACCTTGTTCATCCGCTTTACCGTTTCATGAATACCGGGCAAGCTCAGGCACCCTTCTTCATAGGACTCTTCCTCGCCACCGACTTCCAGTATCTCCGGATTGATAAACGTTTTCCGGAAATCCTTGTACTCGGGCATCTCATCGCTCAGGCAGTCAAGGTCAATGACAAACATACGGATGGGAAGCCCTACCTGCGGAGCAGCCAGACCCACGCCATCGGCCTTCTCCATCGTTTCATACATATTTTCTATCAGTTCTTTCAGATTCGGATATTCAGGAGTAATCTCCTCAGCCACTTTTCTCAAGACAGGCTGTCCCAGTGTGTAAATTGGTAAAATCATCTTGGTATATTACATTCTTTTTGATTCCAGATAAGATTGCAGGATAATGGTAGCACTGATTTCATCGACCAACGCCTTATTCTGACGGTCCTTCTTCTTCAGTCCTCCATCAAGCATCGCCTGATGAGCCAGCACCGACGTGAAGCGCTCATCCACAAACTCCACAGGCATATCGGGCAAAGCCTTGCGCAGACGATTGACAAAGGGAGTAATGTTTTTCATATTTTCCGAAGGCTGATTATTCATCTGTTTGGGCAGACCGACCAGGATGCGTTCCACCGGTTCCCGGCGAACATAATCCATCACGAAATCAAACAATTCGGATGTCGCCACGGTTGTCAGTCCGTTCGCTATAAGCTGCAAGGGGTCGGTCACGGCTATCCCCGTGCGTTTTTTTCCATAATCAATTGCTACAATTCTGCTCATAATTGTTGCAAAATTAAGCAATAAAGCCGTAGGTAGCTCCAACAAAAGGCAAAAAAGCTGTAAAATGTGTTTGCAGTTTTCCTTCAGCCGTGTCGCTTCAGACAGCATCCACTACCGTTCAGGAGAGAGGCAGAAAAAAAGAGTTGCCCTTGCACGACACAAAAGCAACTCTTTTCAAACTATGAAAGAAAAATGGTTTCAATTCATCTCAATAGACACGATAGAGCAACCAGGAGCCCTGGAAATCCGAACGGTTGGGATACTTGGCCTTGAAGGCATCCCGAGCCTGAGCAGCTTGTGTCTTGTCGTCAAACGACTCAACCACTACACGATACATGTTGCGTTCTTCATTCTTCACAATGATGGCATTGTAGCCTTCCTTGTCCAACCACTCTTTCAGAGACTCGGCATTGGCTTGTACGCCGAAGCTTCCACACACAACGCTGTAAGTCTTCAGGCCATTACCGCTTACCATCGTCACCTTTTCCTCACGGACGGAGACATTGGTCGGAGTCGTGGTGGTCGTAGTCACCGGTGCACTGACAACGGGAGCTACTTCGACAGGCTCGCTCACTTGCGGTTGGGCAAGTTCTTGCTGCTTTGCTTTCTCGTATGCCTTTTTATAAGCACTTTCGCTCGATTTACAAGAACCGAACATCACGGCCAGGCACAAGCCTGCCCCTAAAATCCAATAACGTTTCATCTTCTTAATCATATATTGTTTGTCTATACTAATATACACTCAGACTTTTATCGAGCAAAAATAACACTATTTCCTAAGAGTCGGTGTATTTTGGACGAAAAAAGTGCCCGATTGCTTCCATCCTTCACTTTTTTCTCTAAAAACCTTGAAAATATGCATACTCTGAACATATTATCGTTATATTTGCCTTTGAACTCAACTTTAAACAACAGAGCTTATGAGAAGTTTAAGTATTTTAGCTGCATTCCTTGGCGGAGCCGTTGTGGGTGCTGCATGCGGTATTTTGTTTGCTCCGGAAAAGGGAGAAGACACTCGTTTGAAAATAAGTGAAGCCCTCCGCAAAAGAGGCATCAAACTCGATCGTAAACAACTCAACGATCTGGTTGACGAAATCGCATCTGAAGTGAAGGGCGATGGAGAATAATCCTACATTCTTCCCCCTGACTTCTTATCATATCAGATTCTGCCCGACATGCTCCGGCTGTCATTGTGGAATCTGATATGATACTTTTAAACCCCAGTATCCCCCCTATTTTAAATCCCTGCGCCTATGTTTGCGAACGATAAGAGCATCGAGAGTCTGGAACAGCTTTTTGTGGAATGCAAGAACTACATCCTGCTCCAAAAGGACTACCTGCGTCTGGAACTTGTGGAGAAACTCACCATCCTGGCTTCCGCCATCATCCTGACAACCATCGCTATCATCCTGGGCATGATGGCACTGTTCTACCTGTCTTTCAGCCTTGCCTACATCATGGCTCCCCACGTGGGCGGACTGACCGTCAGCTTTGCCATTATCACAGCGGCCCTGCTCATCCTGCTGGCGCTCATCTACGGTTTCCGCAAACAACTCATCGTGCGCCCCCTGGTGAAGTTCATCGCAAACCTGTTTATGAACAACGACGACAACAACGAAAACGCCTAAAAATCATCCGCTCATGAATACCGGAATCAGCAAACCCCAGATTACACTCGAAGAAATCACGAGACAAAAGAAAGCCGTACGTCTGCAAATCAGAGAGCAAAGAGATCGCATCCAGCAGACGGCTACCGAACTGTTCTCACCGGTCAAAGCCACGACCAAGGTCGAGATGCTGATGAACTCCGTAAACTCCGGCATCGCTGTGTTCGACGGCGTAATGACCGGCCTGCGCATCATGCGCCGTGTCAGAGGGTTGTTCAGACGTAAGAAGTAGCAAAACACTGCAAGAGATAGACATTCTTGTATGCACGTTCATAGCACAGCCAGTCTCTCAACTCCACCTTCCGTGTAAAGCCACACGACTCGAAAAGCGCCAACGAGGCTTCGTTGTCCACTGCCACATAGGCATAAAGCTGGTTCAGACCGAGTTGGCGGAAGGCATAATGACACATCAGCTCCAAGGCTTCACGCGCATATCCTTTCCTCCTATATTCTTCCAGAATGGCAATGCCTGCTTCCGCACGCCCGTGCAAGGGAGTGAACTCCACCAGATCGACCGTCCCGACGACCCTGTGTCCTTCAACGGTCTGAATCATGAGACGCAACTCACGATCGGCATAAATATCATTCCGACAGTTCTCTATGTACCGGCGCAGCACATAACGCGAGTATGGGACCGTAGCATTGCTGACCGCCCACATCTCGGGCAGATTCTCCATGCGGTACATCACCTCCAGGTCTTCCGGTTCGGGGGCACGCAACACGATTCGTTCCGTGGAAAGCAGTTGTCTTTTCATTATTCCGTAATTTCCAATTCGTTCATCAGCTTCCGTTTACCGGGAACACAAAACAGGGCGGCCAGACATGCCAGCAAGGCACACAATCCGCCGATGTTATTCAGCGTCAGGTAATAGAGCACCAGGTTTCCCCAGGCAATCACCGCCAACATAATCAGCCGTATCAGGTTCCAACGGTGGTAAGCCTTCAAAGCTTCCAGCAAGGGCAAGGCACGCCATGTCAACACTTTCCTGCTGAACAGCCTCAACGCTCCGGGAATGAGAGCCAGTGTCAACAGAATAGAGGCTGTCTCCAAGGCAAACTCCCAACGGTCCTGACCGACCAGTCCTCCCTCCTCCAACCAGCCACATTCAAAAGCAGCCACGAGCAGCAGGGCTATCAGCCAGAACATGCAGTATTCGACCAGGAGTCGGCGTGTCCATTTCTGTATTTCTTCCATAATGTATCTTGATTCGTTATGCAACGTTTTTCAGTTGGTTCCGGTAAACAAAGTCCGGTTCACGATGGAACGCCCCAACGTCACTTCGTCGGTGTATTCCAATTCATCGCCGATGGAGATACCCCGGGCAATGATGCTCAGTTTCACATCAAACCTGGAAAGTTTACGGAAGATGTAAAAATTGGTCGTATCGCCTTCCATCGTGGAGCTGAGTGCCAGGATTACTTCCCTGATGCCGCCAGCCTCCACACGTTTGACGAGGCTGTCAATCTCCAAGTCCGAAGGTCCGATGCCGTCCATCGGGGAAATGACTCCTCCCAAAACATGGTAAAGTCCCTTGAACTGTTGCGTATTCTCCACCGCCATGACATCCTGAATGTTCTCTACGACGCAGATGGTAGATGCATCGCGCTGCGGATTGCCACACAGCCGGCAGACCTCCGTATCGGATATGTTGTGACACACCTTGCAGTATTTCACTTCATGCTTAAGTGTTATCAGGGCGTTGCCGAACGATTCCACCATGGCAGTGTCCTGCCTCAACAGATAGAGCACCAGCCTCATCGCTGTCTTCCGTCCGATGCCCGGCAACTTGGCAAATTCATTGACCGCCTTCTCCAAGAGGGCGGAAGGGTATTGTTGGTTTATCATAAGTCTGAAACAATCATCTCGTTCTTTGGTGCGCAAAGATACGGATTACAGGGGAATTTATTGAGCCAGTAGCCAAGAAATCAAGACAGAAACCTTAGCAACATATCAAGACATCAGACACTCTCTCCAAAATCCGGCTTACAACACACTTCCAGCTTTACAGGTAACGTACGTACTTCTACGACGTTTTTGCACTATCTTTGCAGCCGTCTAACCATAAACCTGTTTGCATGAACGGACTTTATATCCTCCTCATCCTGCTGGCATACTTCGGTCTGCTGCTGCTCGTGGCACGGATGACCTCACGACGGACCGACAATGATACCTTCTTCCGCGGCAATCGGCAATCGCCCTGGCAACTGGTTGCCTTCGGCATGATCGGAGCAAGCCTCTCCGGTGTGACCTTTGTCTCCGTGCCGGGCATGGTCACCCGCATCGACATGACTTACCTGCAAATGTGCATGGGGTTCTTTTTCGGTTACCTGGTCATCGCACACCTGCTGCTGCCTCTCTACTATCGGCTTAACCTGACTTCCATCTACACCTATCTGGGAAAACGGCTCGGACGTCATTCCTACCGCACGGGAGCCTCCTTTTTCCTCCTGTCGAAACTGTTGGGAGCCTCCCTGCGGCTCTACCTCGTATGCCTCATCCTCCAGCATTTCATCTTCGACGCTTACGGCATTCCGTTCGTCGTCACCGCTGCCGGGACGGTCGTGCTCATCTGGCTGTATACCCACCGGTGCGGCATACGCACCATCGTCTGGACTGATACCGTCCAGACCCTCTGCCTGCTCCTGACGCTCATCCTGATGCTCTTCTCCGTAGCTTCACTCTTACAGATGGACCTGGAGGACCTCTGGAGGGCAGTGATCACCGATGAACACAGCCGCATATTCGTGTTCGACGACTGGGTGTCCAAGCAGAACTTCTTCAAGCAGTTCTTCAGCGGGGTATTCGTCACCATTGTCATGACAGGACTGGACCAGGACATGATGCAGAAAAACCTGACGTGCCGCAACCTGAAAGAAGCGCAGAAGAACATGTACTGCTACGGACTTTCGTTCCTTCCGGTGAATTTCCTCTTTCTCTCCCTGGGCATCCTGTTGCTCCTTGCCGCCACACAGCTCCACCTGCCTGTCCCTGCACGGGGCGACGACCTGCTCCCGATGTTTGCTGCCGGGGGCTACCTGGGATACGGGGTACTGGTCTGTTTCACCATAGGCATCCTGGCTGCCGCCTTCTCCAGTGCAGACTCGGCACTGACGGCACTGACCACCAGCGTCTGCATCGACCTGCTCGACATCGAGCGGATGGAAACGGCGAAGGCTGAACGGCGTCGCAAACAAGTGCATTTGCTGCTCTCCATCATCTTTGTGGGTTGCATCCTGGTGTTCAAGGCGGTGGACAGTCCCAGCATCATTGACACGCTCTACACGCTGACTTCCTACACCTACGGTCCGTTGCTTGGACTGTTCGCCTTCGGACTGTTCACCCGACTGCGTCCGCGCGACCGGATGGTCCCTTTCATTGCCATTGCCTCCCCCGTCATTTGCTACTTAACCGACCTCGTTGTATCTTTGTACACGAATTACAGTTTCGGCTATGAGTTACTGATGGTCAACGGGCTGCTGACTTTTGCCGGACTGGCATTGTCGTCTATTTATACTAAAAACACGAACTTATCATGGAAATAACCAGCGCAGAATTCAAAATCAGTAACACCCGGATTGACAAATGTCCGCAGGACGGACTGCCTGAGTATGCGTTCATCGGACGCTCCAATGTGGGAAAATCGAGCCTTATCAATATGCTCACCCGCAAGCCGAAACTTGCCATGACCTCTTCCACTCCGGGCAAGACCCTCCTCATCAACCACTTCCTCATCAACAAGCAGTGGTACCTGGTGGACCTTCCGGGCTACGGATATGCCAAGCGGGGAAAGAAGCAACAGGAAAAGATACAGCAAATCATCGAAGACTATGTCCTGGACCGTGAGGCGCTCACCTGCCTGTTTGTGCTCGTCGACAGCCGCCACGAACCACAGAAGATTGATTTGGAGTTTATCGAATGGCTGGGGGAAAACGGGGTGCCGTTTGCCATCATCTTCACCAAAGCCGACAAGCTGAACATCACCCAGCAACGCGAGAACATCGCCAACTACCTCCACAAGCTGGAGGAGCAATGGGAAGAGCTTCCCCCCTACTTCCTCACGTCCGCCGAGAAGCAGACCGGACGGAACGAAGTGCTCGACTACATCGACAGCATCAACAAAAGCCTGAACGAATAAATCAATGTACAATACGGGAAGGTGCGTCCGCAGAAACAGGCATGAAGCCTCTGCAGACGCACCTTCCCGTGTTCTGTTATCCCTCCAGCTCGCTCAGTTCCAGCCAGCGGAGTGTCTTCTCATCCAACTCCTCATTCAACAGGGGGAGACGCTTTGACTTCTCGGTCAACTCGTCAACGGAAAGTGTTCCGCTGCACAAGTCGGCTTCCAGTTGCGCCTTCTCCGCCTCCAGTGCTTCGATGTCCTTCTCCAGCTGTTCAAACTCCCGGCGTTCCTTGAAACTCATCCGGCGTTTGTCGTTCAGGCGCACACGGGCGGTCTTCTCCGTCTTCTCCTCGGAAGAGGCAGCAGCCTTTTCCCGCTCCTGTTGCTGACGTGCTTCCTTCCAGGCGCGGTAATCGGAGTAGTTGCCGGGGAAGTCGCGGATGTCAGCCTGACCGTTAAAGACCAGCAGGTGGTCGACCACCTTGTCCATGAAGTAGCGGTCGTGACTCACCACAATGACACATCCCTTGAAGTTCTGCAAATATTCTTCGAGCACCTGCAGCGTCACGATGTCGAGGTCGTTGGTAGGCTCGTCGAGCACCAGGAAGTTCGGATTGCGCATCAGTACCGTACACAGGTACAACCGGCGGCGTTCGCCTCCGCTGAGCTTGTAGACATAGCTGTGCTGTGTCTCGGGAGTGAACAGGAAATGTTGCAGGAACTGCGATGCTGTCAGCCGTTTGCCATTGCCCAGCTCGATAACTTCGGCAATGTCCTGCACCACATCGATGACTTTCATCTGCTCGTCGAACTGCAAGCCTTCCTGCGAATAATAGCCGAAGCGCACGGTCTCTCCGATGTCCAGCGTACCACTGTCCGGCTGTTCCAGCCCCATCAGAATCTTGATGAAGGTCGACTTGCCCGTCCCGTTATTGCCCACGATGCCCATCTTCTCATAGCGGGCAAAGATGTAGGAGAAGTCTTCGAGTATCTTGAGGTCGCCGAAGCTCTTGTACAGATGGTCTGCCTCAAAAATCTTCGAGCCGATGTAGGATGCCTTCACATCCAGCTTCACATCCTTTTCCCGGATGCGCTGTTTCGCCACCTTCTCCAGGTCATAGAACGCCTCTTCGCGGTAACGTGCCTTGTGACCGCGTGCCTGCGGCATGCGGCGCATCCATTCCAGTTCCGTCCGGTAAAGGTTGTTCGCACGAGCAATCTCCGCATTGGTGGCATCGATGCGTTCCTGCCGTTTCTCCAGGTAATAGCTGTAGTTTCCCTTGTAGGAATAAATCTGACGGTTGTCTATCTCGATGATTTCCGAGCAGACGCGGTCGAGGAAGTAACGGTCGTGTGTCACCATGAGCAGGCTCAGCGTGCCGCGCTTCAGATACTCCTCCAGCCACTCCGTCATGTCCAGGTCAAGGTGGTTGGTCGGCTCGTCGAGGATGAGCAGGTCCGGCTCATTGATGAGGACGTTCGCCAGTGCCACGCGCTTCAGCTGACCGCCGGAAAGCTGACCGACAGGCTGGTCGAAGCGGTCAATCTTCAGCTGCGACAGAATCTGCTTGGCCTTCCGCTCGTAATCCCAGGCATTGGCATGGTCCATGCGCATCAGCAGGTCGTCCAGTCCGGGATTGCCCGGGGTCTCCATGCAACGTTCGTATTCACGGATGAGGTCTACCGTCTCATTGCCGTGATAGAAGCAGGCCTCCAGCACCGTCAGCTCTTCGGGATAGGCAGGCGACTGTTCCAGGTATCCCACCCGCAGGTCGCGACGGAACACGATGCTGCCCTCGTCATACCCCTCCTTGCCTGCCAGGATATTAAGTAAGGTAGTCTTTCCACTGCCGTTCTTGGCTATCAGACCGATGCGTTCTCCCTCGGCAATGCCGAACGAGATATGCTGGAACAGCAGCAGGTCGCCAAAGCTCTTCGTCAGCCCTTCTACTTGTAAATAAGGATTTGCCATTACAGTCTCCGCTCCACTTCGTTCTTAATCCGTTCAAACTCTTTCTTCACGTCGCACGGCTCTCCCCGGCGCACCTTGTCGGCAAACAGGTTCAGCGGGGCAACCACCAGGTCGGTATCGGCAAAACGCAAGGCAGGGTACTCCTCACTGCCGTCAATCACCGTCACCCAGTCCATGCCGTCCATCTCATTGACCAGGATGGTGCCGAACGTCAGTCCCAATGCCTGCCAGGCTTCCGTCTGACGCGGATTGAGCTTGCCTCCGTCGATGACCTTCTGCATGTGGTCCAGGTCGCGCCCGGTAGCGGTGAAGTCCTTCTTCAGTGCCTTCTTGATGTAGGAGGACGCCCAGTCATACGCCTGGTTGATTTCGTTGATTTCCAACACACGGACGGGGATGTACTCCTTGGGATAGCGCCGGTTGTCGGAACGTATCTCCAGTGACGCGATGATGTCTTCCGCCGGTTCGACGGACGAACCTTTCGCCACGGTGAAGCTACACTCCACCGACACGTTGCCCGCTCCCGTCAGCCAGAAGTGGGTGGTGTAGGCCTCGTTGCCCTCCATGAAGGTCTCGCAGCTGTAGACACACTCCCAGCTCCCCACGGCCTTCAGACGTGCCTGGTCATTCTGACGCAGTTCGTCGGCAACAGACTCCCGGGCATAAGAGGAGGAACGGTCCTTGTAGGCGGATATGCGGAAGTTGCCGTTCCACTTCTCGGGGTCATAGAACAGGAAGCTGCCCTCTTCGTCTTCAAACTCGCTCCACCGTTCCGGATAGTAGAGGGCAAACCATCCGCCGGGAGCAATGTATTTCTTTTTATCCATAGGCACTCTGTCGTTAAATGCCCGCCTCTTTCAGCGGAAGCACTTCAATCCAATAGTCGTCGGGGTCGTTGATGAAGTACAGCCCCATCGCCTCGTTTTCGAAGCAGACGCACCCCATCTCCTTGTGGAAACGGCGCACCTCGTCATAGTCTCCGGGCACACGGACGCACAGGTGGCTCTCGTTCTCACCCAGCTCATAAGGCTCCGTGTGGTCGCGCAGCCAGGTCAGCTCCAACAGGAAATGCCCGGTGTCGTCCGTCAGGTAAACCAGAATGAACGAGCCGTCGGCTGCCTCCTTGCGGTGGTGCTCATGCAGGCCCAGTGCCTTGTGATAGAACTCGATGCTGCGCTCCAGGTCGAGCACATTGATATTGAAATGGTCAAATCTTGCTTTTATTTCCATAGTTATCTGTGTATTTAGGTGTGACAAACAGGGAATGAGAAGCGAACGTCACTTGCCGATGGGCTGAACCCGGCTGCGCGTCTCCCGGGAAATCTCCAGGAACATGTAGTTGCGCTCGCCTGCCTCGATTTTGTCCTTGCTTTCTTCATACTTGCGCGTGGCATACTGCTTCGACTTCTCGAACGTCAGCCGCGATACCTCAGCCTGCGACTTTCCCACCACGGTGGAGTCCAAGGCCTCTTCGGGGAAGAAGTCGTCGAGATTGACTTCGCCGATGAGCGTCGTCTCCAGGAAGTTCACGTGCTTGTGCGTCTTGTCGGTGTAATACCCCACGAACATGTGTCCGGGGAGACGCACCAGGATGGGATTGATGTTGATTGCCTTCAGCAGGGAAGCGAACAGCACACTGCCGTCCACACAGTTGATCTGCGCGGCAGCCAGAGCGTCGTCAAACGTACGCACGCGCTGAGCAAAGACCACATTCGACGACAGGCTGGTGTTCGAGATGGAGCTGTACTTGAAATTGCGCTTCTGCAACACATACCACAAGGCATACACCTGCCGGTCAACCTGCTCTGCCGTCCCCTGGTAGCCCCAGAAACGCTTCACGATGCGCGCATTGAGAGCCTCCCGGAGCACTTTGTCTATCAACGGATTCTCCTCGTTGACATAGGCGGCAAAGAAGATGCCGGTGTCGTGATACTTGTTGCGGGAGTCCAGATAGCCCAGCAGGCACTCGTTCACGCTGCGCACCGACAGGGTCTTGGTGCGTACGGGCAACTCCTTGCCGTCCATCTCCATCCGGACGGTAAAGGTCAGGGGAGTGGACTGCACATTGTTCTTCAGCGCTTCGTAGTTCCACACGATTTCCGGATAGACGGTATATTCCGTTCCTGCCTTCGGCAAGACAAACTCCGAAATGGATTCGGAGAAGAAAGGCGACTCCTTCAAGGTGACCCTCACACGGGTATTGGCACGCCCGGAAGTCACACGCAGGGCAATGCCTGACAGGGGCTTGCCGACGTAGTTGCTGTCGGCAGGCACCATGATTTCGGCATCGGTGGCAGCTGTCGAGAGAATGGCGGACGGGAAGATGTTGCCACCCAGCTCATCGGTAATCTCGAAGCCGCGGTCCCAAAACAAATTGCGGCATACGTAAAGCATGCCGCAAATGACGGCCAGGGACGCCCCGACCAAAATCATCAACCTTCCTGTGCGAGGACGTTGGGAGAGCATCATGACTTTATCTCACAGCGATGCTTTCCACCTCGACCAGAACGCCTTTCGGAAGCCCCTTGACGGCAACAGCCGAACGGGCAGGGAATGCGCCTTCGAAATACTTGGCGTACACGGCATTCATGTCAGCGAAATAGGACATGTCAGCCATGAACACAGTGGTCTTCACAACATTGGCAGTAGTCAGCCCGGCTTCAGCCAACACGCTCTTAATGTTCTCGAACACCTGGGTGGTCTGTTCGGTAATTCCGCCTTCGACAACCTCACCGGTTGCAGGATTGACGGGAATCTGTCCGGAAAGGAACACCATACCGTTCACCTCGATGGCTTGGCTGTAAGGACCGATGGCTGCAGGAGCCTTCTCTGTTGCGATAACTTTCTTCATAGTGCTGTATCTTTTTAGTTAAACCAATTTGTAACGCTAAATTACACCATTTATGCGTATGACACGGCATCATGCAGCAAGTTTCTCCAACCTTTTGCAATCCTTAACATCATTCGGACGCGGGGTTACCGGGGAACCGCCTTTTGACGGTTTGCAACCCGTTATCCTCTTTTTGCTGACATGATTTGCGGATTTCAGTGTTTTCGGCTGACGCGTACTTTTCAAAAATCAGGCAAACCAGCACGCGAACGTGAACGTATGTGAATGAAAAGCCCCGAAAACGACCTTGATTTTAGAAAACTATACATCTGATTTCTGGAATATTTACGTTTTAACGCTCAAACAATGTTGTTTGACCTGCGAAACACAAGTGTTTGACTCGTCAAACAATATAGTTTCACCTCCCCAAACAATATTGTTTCGTCCGTGAAAGTCAAATCTTCGGAGAATGAAATGCAAAAAGTGCAGGTTTCATTCGCTGGAAGGTGAGTGGCGTCAACAAATCGGAAGGTTTCACTCTGCACGGTACAATCTGTGTCCGATGTCAGGCGGAAGGGATTACGACCAGACAGACTTTCCGGAAGAACATCTTCCAAGGCGAATGGGTGACAATGTGTATTTTGCGAATCGCTCCAGAATGCCACGAAATCCACGAAACTGCATTTGGATGCGAGGAAAGGCACTGTGGAGGCCTTTGTTTGACAAAATGTCAACGGCAGTCTTCCGTTGTGCACAGGTTCCGCATCCGCGTCTGCAAAACGGAATACCGGCAGGTCACAGTGCCACAAAATGAAGCTGCGAGGGACGAAGATTTGACTTTTTGCGAAATTTTTGTCGCCAAATGATACGCGGTTTCAATATTATCACTACTTTTGCGGCTACAATAACAAACCAAGGTTTCACTCCGAAGCCGAACCAATCAAACGAATTTAAATAAAATCAAAAACACTGTCTCCTCCCCCATTTCCTGTATCCTGTCGGAACGTGTCATGTGGGACACTCTAAAAGTGGGATAACTGCGTTTATTTCCTACAATGCAGGAACTGAATCCGTAAAACAAAAGGAGGACAAAAGATCATTTACTTATATGTATAATATCATTCAATTGAACGACAAATCCTTGTCGGAACTGCAAACTATTGCCCAAGAAATGGGAATCACCCGCATCCATTCCTTCAGGAAAGAAGAACTCGTCTACAAAATCCTGGACGAGCAGGCCATCGCCGGTGCTTCCAAGAAAGCGGCTGCTGACGCGGACAAGAAGAAAGACACCCGCAAGCGCTCACGCATCGCCGGCAAAGAGAAAAGTGAAAAGGTGAAAGTCTACACCGCCAACCAGAACAAGGCCGAAAAAGTGGAAGAACCTAAGAAAACAGCTACACCTAAACCGTCCGCTGAACCTGCGGCTGAAAAGAAAGACACCAAGGCTGCCGCCGACACCGACACGACAGCTGCTACCGACGCTCCGAAGAAACGGGGACGCAAACCGGGCAGCAAGAACAAGGTGACACCGGCAAAAGAGAAAGAGATAAAGGCTGAACCGGAAACGACTCCGGCTGCTGCCAACCAGGAGGTCAAGGCTGATGCCGCTCCGGTAAAGGAGGCAACTGTCCCGGCAGCACTCCCGGCAAAGAAGGAGGCTCCCGCACAGGAACCTGCCGCCAAGGAGACCGCCAAGCCTGAGGCAACAGCCCAACCGAAGATTGCTGCCAAACCGGCTTCCGCTGCCAAACCTGCCAAAGAGGTACCCCTGCTCGAAGAGCTGGAGGACCAGTCGGACAATGACAACGAGGACGAACTGCCCACGGACAAGCCTCAGCAGGAAACGACCGGCGAAGCTACCTCGACCGGCGACGAATTCATCCCTATCGAAGACCTCCCTTCTGAAAACGCGGAAATCCCCAGCGAGCTGTTCACCAAGTTTGAAGCGACCAAGATGGAACAGCCGGCAGCGCCCCAGCAACCGAACAACAATCCCAACCAGAACCCCAACAACCAACGGGCACGCCGCAACAACAACAATAACCAGCAACGTTTCTACAACAACAATAACAACAACCAGCAACGTCCCTACTATCAAAACAACTACAACAACAATTACGGGGGCGACAACTTTCAGTCCGAGCGTGGCTACCAGAACAACCGCCGCATGCAGGAATATGACTTCGAGGACATCCTCGCGGGCATCGGTGTGCTGGAAATCATGCAAGACGGCTACGGCTTCCTCCGTTCGTCGGACTACAACTACCTGTCTTCGCCTGATGACATCTACGTATCCCAATCGCAAATCAAGCTGTTCGGGCTGAAGACGGGCGACGTGGTGGAAGGTACCATCCGTCCGCCGAAGGAAGGTGAGAAATACTTCCCGCTGGTGAAGGTGAACAAAATCAACGGCAAAGACCCTGCAGTGGTGCGCGACCGTGTCCCCTTCGACCACCTCACCCCGCTCTTCCCGGATGAGAAGTTCAACCTCTGCAAAGGATACAACGACAACCTCTCGGCACGCGTGGTGGACCTCTTCGCTCCCATCGGCAAAGGACAACGCGCCCTCATCGTGGCACAACCGAAGACCGGTAAGACCATCCTGATGAAGGACATTGCCAACGCCATCGCCGCCAACCATCCCGATGTCTACATGATCATGCTCCTCATCGACGAACGTCCGGAGGAGGTGACCGACATGGCACGCAGCGTCAACGCGGAAGTCATCGCGTCGACCTTCGACGAGCCTGCCGAACGCCACGTGAAGATTGCCGGCATCGTACTGGAGAAGGCCAAGCGCATGGTGGAATGCGGTCACGACGTGGTCATCTTCCTCGACTCCATCACCCGTCTTGCCCGCGCCTACAACACCGTTTCCCCGGCATCGGGCAAGGTGCTCTCGGGAGGTGTCGACGCCAACGCGCTGCACAAGCCCAAACGTTTCTTCGGTGCGGCACGTAACATCGAGAACGGTGGTTCGCTCACCATCATCGCCACGGCACTGATCGATACGGGTTCGAAGATGGACGAAGTGATTTTCGAGGAATTCAAGGGTACGGGTAACATGGAGCTTCAGCTCGACCGCAACCTCTCGAACAAGCGTATCTTCCCGGCCGTGAACATCGTGGCATCGAGCACACGCCGCGACGACCTCCTGCTCGACAAGCAGACGCTCGACCGCATGTGGATTCTCCGCAAATACCTCTCGGACATGAACCCCATCGAGGCAATGACGTTCGTCAAGGACCACCTGGAACGTACGAAAGACAACGAAGAGTTCCTCATGAGCATGAACTCATAACCGGAACTCCCACCACCATAAACAAGCCCGGATGTTTCACATTGTGTGAGCCATCCGGGCTTTCTGCATTGAGGGTTGTTTATGAGAGAGAAATGTAGGGTGCAATCATTCTTTCATGCCGCCCAGCCGTCACGCTTAATTGGGGAACGAGCTCTGGTCTCCCCGGTTGTAGTTGAAATCTACAGACGTGGTGTAGGTACACATCTTCATGTTTCCGTTTCCTTCAATCTTCCGAACCAGTTTGCTGGGACGTCCGATTTCTAGGTCATACATATACAACCGGTAGGCATCTCCCTTCTGTGTGCCGACAACGAGATGGGTGAAATTGTAATCGGCATCACCATTGAAGTTCTGCCATTGGTAGGACAGGTAGGTGATGGTCTCATCCGATGGGATTCCCTCCAGTGTCAGCGGCGTGTCTTCCTCCGTATAGTTCGTCAGATTATACACATAGACCTGATTGTTGTAGACAAAGTACATGTAAGATGCTGTCAGCTCGTTCACGGCAAACTCGGTGGCATTTGCCAACTTGGAACCCGGTTCCAGCTCCATGTGGCGGGTTGCCTTGAAGTATCCGTCCGTTCCTGACATGGAAACTTCGTGCAGGTATCTCTTCCCGTCCGCACCTTCCAGTATGAAGTACGCATTGTTCACTGCCAGGTTGGAACCACAGGACAGGCAGGTCAAGCCTTCGGTTGAGAAACCATTGTTGTCGTATGTACCGAAGACCTGTCCGAACTGGATGTTCTCGGAGACATTGACACACTGATTCTGCTCATCCCAGAAGAAGACATTGTAGCTGCCGTCGCTGCAGACAAACTGGCTGCCTCCGTTCGTTCCCGTGCCGTGCATCTGGAACGTGCCCGATGTCGGCATCATGGCATACACGTAGCTCATGTACGTACCCTTGCTGGAGAGGAAGAAGTTCGAGGCTCCAAAAGAGAAGGCGGTGTACGGCTTCTCATCCGCTGCCATACCTCCGTTCAGCACATCGCTCCGGTCATGAATCTTCAGCATCGAATTGGTGTCATAGAAGCCCAGGTCGCCCTCCTCAGTCGTCACACAAATGGTATGGGCACCCTGGTAATCGCCTGCTTCATCCAGATAGCCATGGCTT
This sequence comes from Mediterranea sp. ET5, assembly GCF_023337025.1. NCBI lineage: Bacteria > Pseudomonadati > Bacteroidota > Bacteroidia > Bacteroidales > Bacteroidaceae > Mediterranea > Mediterranea sp. ET5. Next base: position 56,406 of record NZ_JAMBLN010000003.1, read on the forward strand.
GCCACATTGCTGATGAAAAGCGGTTTGCCCTTCAACGTCTCTTGCCCGGTCAGAGTCAGTATGTTCTCCTTGATGGGAGTATCCTCGTTCACATACAGGTCGAAGTCGGTATTGCCGTCAGCCGTCTCCTTCAGGATGTAGAAACCGCGGGTAAACTCGGAACCGACGTCAAAACGGGTCGAAGCCGTAGCGAAATAGCCCGTCGACTCGGAATAGACTTTCAGCTTGATGGTGTATCTGCCGATGGGGCACTCGACCGGATAGGTCAGCTTCTTCTCGGTCCCGATGACCTCGGATGCATACGTATCATCGGTCCTGTTTCCACTGGAACCAAACTCTTTCGAAGGTTCCCAGATGGACCATTCATACTTCAGGTCGGTATAGTTGCTCTCAACCACAGGGTCTATCTCCAGCACTTCGCCGCTATAGGAAATGTTCGCATAAGACTCCTGAATGCCACTGATGGTGATTTCATCCACATCGTGGTACGTATAATTGCCATCGTCGTCAAAGCACGACGTCAGACTGAATGTCAACAATGACAATAAGACTATAGATAATCTTGTTTTCATAACAATCAGATTTTAATTAGAATATCGGAATTTCTACAACGGTTCCGTCAGCTTCCTTCAGCAGACCCAGCCCATTGGCTTCACGTTCGGCATTCAACTCGCTCAAGGCTTCTCCGGCTCTGCGCGCCATACCCATGAGCACCATCTGGTCCGTATAGTAATACGCCAGGATTTCTTCTTCGATGTATGCATCGTCCCAGTTGCCGCCGAAGGTCTGAATCAGGAAGAAGTGTTTCTCTGTTCCATATTCGCCGAAGAACCACTCCATGGTCCCGTCCCAATTGTTCGGCCGTACGAGCTGATCGGCAATCAGGACGCTCCGCGAAGCTCTTTCCTTGACACTCTGCCCGAAATACTCGTTGGGCTTGAAGGTTATCTTCAGGGTGTAATTCTCCTCCTTCAACGAAGCGTCGCGCAACAGTACGATGGGCAACTTGGTTTCCAGCTGATTGGCAGGGAGCTTGTAATATGCCGCCAGCTGGGCATCATCAAACGCCACATAGTGCTTTCCCGGCACGGCATCGTTTTCCCCGGTCGTCACCTGCTCCAGCGCAATCGGACGGTCGTAATCTTCTAGTGTTCCATATAGCATGACATCCAACCACACGGTATCAATCACCACATCGTCTTCATAATAAGCGAACGAATTGGACACGAGCGAATCCTCTGTATTCTTATAGACGAAAGCCATGCGGCTCTCCGGGTTTGGATTGATGGACAGGTCCTTTTCACAGCTGACGAACAAGGGAGCTGCCAAAAGCATCCCTGCCAGCAAGGTATCATATATTCTTTTCATAGCTATTTCCTATTTACCGGTTCGTATTATATTCTGTGTTGGGCACAGGAAGGATGTAGTCGGCTTCTCTCATGTCAACGTCCTCCTTCGACCACAAATGTTTCACGTTGTTCCGCTTATAGTAGTAGAACATCTGTCCTTCAGCGAAGAATTCACGACGGTATTCCTTTTCCAGTTCCGTCCGCATCTCTTCGGTGGTAGTAAATGCCTTCGGTGAGGAACCTTTCGACTTCATGTAAGTCGCATACAAGTCATTCGCCTCGTCCAACGTCGAAGCTCCTTCAACGGCAATCAGATACATCTCCGACAGTCTCAGCATGGGGATGCAGCCTGACGGACTGTCTTCGTCCGCATAGTATTTCTGGGTGGTGCCGTAGTAGTGCTGTTGTCCGTCGTTGATGACTGCCCACAGGTATTGCGCACGGATATCGGTTGCCGCATCAAGTCCCTGCAACAGGTCGTTCAGCATGCTCTGGGGCAACAGGTAGGTTCTGTCGCCTTGTGCCTGACTGGACTTATTGCCGTTCAACAGGCTTCTTGCCAGTCCGTACAAATCGGGGACATACAACGAGAAGAGACATTCAGAGGGGGAAGCAAACAGACGCGGATTATCGTCAGTCACCTCTGTATCCGGACGTCCGTAGTCAGTCGCAGAGCTCAGCTCCACCACCTTGTCGCCGGAGGCGGTCGTCGCATTGATGACTTCCATCGCAATGTCGTGCGCCTTTTGTGCCTGACCAAGGTACATGTACATACGGGCCTGGAGTGCCTTCACCGCCCAATAGTTCATACGATACTGGCGGGAATACATGAAATCATCATCCACCGACACGTCCTCATATCCTTCTGCACCGATGTTGTTCAGCTGGTCCATCGTGTACTGGAACACCGGGTCGTTGTCCTTCATCAGGGATTCCGCCTTGTTCAGGTCGCTTTCCAGCTTTGCCACAAACTCATCGAACGAATAGTAAACCAGCGGGTCCTCGATGCTCGTCACCTCGGAATAGGGCAATTCCACCTGCGTCGTGGCATTCACCGGAAGCTGTCCGAACAGACGGAGCAAATCAAAGTGGCACAACGCACGGATGGCATACGCCTCGCCCTCCACAACTGCGCGGGAGTCTTCTTCCGGGATGTTCTGCCCGTGCTCCGGACACGCCTTGATCACCATGTTGGCTTCAAGAATGGTGTTATAGAATGCCCCATAGATGCTGCGGATGGCAGTCTCGGTCAAGTTATGCGAATAGTTGTGCTCACGGAAATAGGCACTGGTCAACATACCGTCGGTGTAGTTGTCGTTACCGACGTCCAGGCTCCACAAGCATGCCAGCCCTTCGATGTCAGTCATGGTCAGACGGGTTCCATACAGGTCCGATTTGAGCAGGTCAGAATAACAGCCAGCCAAAGCTCCCTTGAAACCGTCATAATTGTCAAACATGTGGTCAGCCTTTTTCTCCGTGTTCTGCTGCACATCCAACCAATCGTTGCAGGATGCGAACCCACATGCCAGCAATGCTGCGATTGCCATTGAGATATATTTCTTCTTCATAATCGAGAATTCATTTTAAGAGTTAGAATAAGAAGGTTACGCTACCTTGAATGTTGCGTGCAAACGGATAGCTGGTACCTCTTTCATACTTGATGGAAGAGAAGTGCCACAAGTCGGACATGTTCACACCGAACAGAATGCTCTGCAAGCCGGTTGCCTGCTGCAGTCTGGCCGTCGAATAACGGTACTGCAGGCTGACGGACTGAATGTCAAACCAGTTGTCATCCATCACGAAACGTGAAGTGGCATAAGTCGCCTCGTTGCTATAGCCCTTGAAGAAGGTCTTGTCGCCCGGTTTCTGCCAACGGTCGCTGAACACGCGCTGGTCTACATTCTGACGGCCGATGGTGAGGTTCGTCACTTCCACGCGGTCGATCAACGTACTGTTGTATGTCTGGCCACCCCACTGGTATCCGAACGATACGTTCAGCGTGAAATCTTTCCAGCGGATCATGGTGCTGGCATTTCCACGATAAGGAGAGCCATAAGTGGCGTCTACACCTGCATAAACGCGGTCTGCCGTGTTCCATACGGTAGTCGGGTTGCCGTTCTTGTCCAAGTAGATTTCCTTACCGGTAGCCGGGTCGATGCCCAAGGAACGAACGACATAGATACCGTATTGGGGACGTCCCTCATAGAGCAGATTGGCTGGAGAGGTGTTGGACAAGTCACCGGTGGAGACGTACTCATCGTTCTGTGCCTTGATGGCATCAGACAGCTTGATGACCTCATTCTTGTTGTAAATCAACTGTCCGCTGACCATCCAGCTGAAGTCACGCTCCATGTCCCGGATGATATAAGCGCTCAAAGAAGCTTCGAAACCACTGTTGCGCACCTTGCCGACGTTGGCTGAGTAAGAGGAGAAGCCCATGGCAAGAGGAATATTCATGTGGGAAACCAATCCTTCCGTATCCTTGATGTACCAGTCGAAAGAACCGGTGATGCGATAGTCGAACAGGGAGAATTCCAGACCGATGTTCGACTCACGTGTCTCCTGCCACGTCAGGTTCTTGTTTCCAAGACCCTGCAGGTGGGCGGCACTCCAGCTCAGATAACGGTCTGCTGACAGGTAATTGTACATGGTCTCCACGGCAGCCTGGTTGAAGTCCATGGCACCCGTCACACCGTAGGAAGCTTTCAGACGCAGGTTGCTGATGGCAGGCGTCAGACCTTCCATGAACTTTTCATGGTGCAGGTTCCATCCCACACCGACACTCCAGAAAGGAGCGTAGCGCTTGTCTGAACCGAACTGGGAACTACCGTCGATACGATAGGAACCATCAATGAAGTAACGGTTGTCATACGTATAGTTGACGTTGCCGGTAAAGCCGATGCGGCGGTCAATAATCTGGCTACCCGTCGGGGCACCTCCTTTTTGATACTGCAAGGCGTTGGTGATGAACGACAGGTCTTCGTTGCTGAAGCCTTCGGCTACAAATGAATAGTCACGCGTCTTGCTTTCCGATACCGAATAATCAAGACCTGCATACAGCTGGTGTACATCCTTGAACGTCTTCGAATAGCTCAGCGTCAGACGGCCGTCGTAAGTGAAGGAGTCGCTCGTTCCGTACGTATAGCTTCCCTTCCGGCTGATTCCCTCCAGTCCGGCATATTCCAGATTATCCGTCTCATTGAACATGGAGTGCTCGGCGGGATAGAACAGGTCGCTTGTACCACGGGTGGTGGACAATCCCAGCTGACCGCGCAGGATCAACTCCGGCAGAATCCGCCATTCGATGGAGAAGTTGTTAATCAATCCCAACGTACGGCTCTTATCGAACGTGTTCAGCATGGCATCATACAGGGGGTTCTGTGACTGAGCGCTCGAACCGGCTGTGGTATCAAAATAACGGATAACATTCCCGTTCTCATCGTAAGGTTTGTTGTAAGGCTGTTGTTGTACATAATTACTAAACGAACCGTAAGGACTTTCGTCGCTCAAAGTGTTGCTAATGTTCGTATAATTCCTAAACAACAGGTTCTTGTAGGTATACATCAAGGTGATGTCGCCATTGAACACACGGCGGGAAGACCCCTTCATGGCTCCCTGTGTATCCTTCCAGGACAAGGAGGTTCCCCAACGGAACTCGTCACGACCACCTTCCAGACGGACATTATAGTTCTGACCGATACCGGTACGCAAGGGCTTGCTCATCCAGTCCGTTTCGACACCGGACAAGACATCCTTCAAACGCGACTTGTAAAGCTGTTCGTATTCCATCGTTGTCGTCGGCTTACCATCTGACTCATACAGTCCGACCATACGTTCCAGTTCCAGCTTGTCGCGGGCATTCAGCAGGTCATAGGATGTCAAGTCGGGGACTTCGAACGTGATACCGGCCGTAGCGGTCATCTTCAGTTTACCGGGCTCGGGCTGCTTCGTCTCGACAACGATTACACCGTTGGCACCACGTGAACCGTAGATGGCAGTGGCGGAAGCATCCTTCAGGATGGTGATTGATTCGATTTCTTCATCGTTGTAGTCCATCAGCTTGGTCAGGCTGATTTCAAAACCATCCATGATGATGAGCGGAGTGTTGACGCTCTGCTTTGTGGTTTCGTTGAGCTCATCGATGCTCAGCGGAAGAGAAGAGGTACCACGAATATTCATCTGCGGCAGGGAGTTCGGGTCACTACCCATCATGTTGTTCATCGGGATGTTGAGCGATGCATCGGCGTTGCGCAGTGTCTGCAGCAGGTTCTGGCCCTTATACATCTTCAGCTTTTCCTGACCGATGGTAGTTGCCGCACCGGTATAGCTCTCACGCGCCTTGCGGAAGATACCGGTCACCACGACATCGTCCAGGGTCTCGGAGTCCGACTCCAACAGGATTTCCATGGAAGGCAATGCCTCCACGGTCTGTGTCTTCATACCGATGTACGACACCTGCAGCTTGGCTCCATCTTCCACATTGTTGAGTGTGAAGCGTCCCTCAACGTCAGTAGCCGCACCGAGGTTGGTCCCCATGACACGGACCGAAGCACCGATCACCGGGAGTCCGTCCTCCTTTGAAATAACCATTCCAGAAACTTTCTTATCCCTCCCCACGGGTTTTTGACTCCCATTTTTCAGAAGGTTCACATTGATGAAACGTCCGTCGATGACATACTCGAACGGCTTCCCTTTCAAAATCATCTTCAAGGCAGCCTCAACGGTCGCATCCTTCACTTGTCCGCTTACCTGATACTTGCTGACGTCATCATACGAGAACAAAATCTTGTAACCGGACAATCCTTCCAGCTTCTTCAATGCAGCTGACAGATTCTCTCCTTTTAATTCCATCGTGACGCGCTTTCCGTCGTCATTCTGTGCCTGCACCGGAGGGGTGAGCAACAGACTGCAAAGCAACATCACAAGGCTCATTAATCTACATTTCTCCATAATGCTACTTAATTTAGTGAATGTTCATATTTTTCTTCTCTATATATAGTACGTTTCAAAGAAAAAATCGGGCACCATTTTTACGACTTTTTTCTAAGAAAGTTCAAAAAAAATTTGGAGATTTAGTTTATCGGACCGACTAATCAAGCAGCAAATCCCTGTAGAACCATCAGATAACATCTACTCTTGTCATAAAAGAAAAATATTGAGGTTCATCAACGAATTTTGCGATTCGTGAATATTTATTTCATCGGAAAAGGGGGACATTGCCTGGATGGAGGTGTGTAGCGAAAGGCATACAACAAAAGGGGAACGTACCATGGCTGTCAGTTCGCTTCCGCAAACCTCCAGCACGGGTACGTTCCCCTTGCAACGGTTCAGACTACCGACTTATTGACCTGTCGCCTCGTCTATCTCATTTATCAGTTCGTGATGGAATATTTGCATCTGCCGAAGGTATAAGGTGCCTGGGTCATGTATAGGCACATCTTTCTGCATTGAGATACAAGACTGCTAATTGGGTAGAGAGTTGTTTTGTTTCCGGATGATACCGCTATATACTGCAGAAGACATGTAAACACACATCTTCACTTTCCCTTGACCTCCAAACGACTTCACAAGATTTTTAGGCATACCGGCTTTCAAATCATACATGTAGATCTTATAGTCATCTCCCTTTTGTGTACCAACTACCAGGTAAACGAAATTATTATCCTCGTCATTGTCATAATCCTGCCACTGATAAGACAAATACGTAATAGTCTCGTCAGCAGGCAGTCCCGGCAAATTGACAGGAGCTGGGTTCTCTGTATAATTCGGCAAGTTATACGTATATAGCTTATTATTATATACATAATAAAGCACATTGGTTGTTTTGGCATTCACTGCATAGGCTGTCGCTAATGCCAACTTAGAGTCTGCCGGAATTTCCACACGCTTGTTTGTATGAGGAGTCGGGGTATTTTTCCCTACCACAGGGGCAGCCATTTCATAAATATATTGTTTCCCATCCTTATCTTTCAAAAGAAAATAGCCTTTGGCATCAGTCTGTGAAAGCCCACACATCAAGCACTCCATTCCCTTGGTAGAGAATCCATTCTCATCATAGGTAAACATTCCTCCAAACTGCATGCAATCTGCACAATCGATACGCTGCTCTTCGTTATTCCAATAATAGACAGTATATCCACCATCGGTCATTACAAAACGACTGGCACCTCCTGTCTTCGCAGGGATTCCTATGGCTCCTGAAGTCGGCATCATGCTTGGAATATATGCCACATTACATCCTCTTCCAGTCAGTAAATAATTACTATATCCGTAAGTAAAGGCTAAATAGGGAATCTCCCCTTTATCCAGACCACCCGTAATAATGGTATGTGCATTATGCGCCTGTTCCAAATTTTCTGTATTAAACAGACCAATCTCTCCATCTTGCGTGGTCACACATACGGTATGTATCGCTACAGATTCGTTGTTATCATCCAACATTGAATGACTCTGCAAGGCCCCTAACGCCAAAGGTTTTCCTTTCATAGCTCCATGTCCTGTAGCCGTCAACAAATCAGACAATACATTCCCATCACGACTGTAAAGATCTAATTCCGTATTTCCATCCTTCGTTTCCTTCAATATATAGAAGCCACGCGTAAACACTGTTTGCGCATCAAACCGAGTGGTAGCCATTGCAAAATATCCATTAGAAGATGATGTTACTTTAAGCATCAGTGTATACAGACCTATCGGACACTCAACCGGGTAAGACAACTTCTTGTCGGTACTGATAAGCTCAGCCTTATAAGGTTCCTCATTTTCATCCCAATTGCTTGAGCCTTCTCCCTCTTTATCGATACTCCACATATACCATTCATAAGTCAAGTCAGTATAATTGGACGTAATGACCGGATCAATCTCCAGCACCTCTCCGTTGTAAGAGTTATTACTGTACATTTCAGCCAATCCCTCAATCTTAATCTCCTCTACATCCTTATAGGTATAGTTTCCATTATCATCAAAACATGAGGACAATAAGAGGGAGACCATTGCCAACAGACCATAATATATCTTTTTCATAAGCCGTAATCACTTTAAATTGTTAAAACTTAACGAGCGCGTTGTCATACTCTTCTCCCTCCCGTAGGGGTTCCTTATGCGTGGCATTGTATTGCTTGACCGCATCCCGCAATTTATATTGCAAGCCGAACAGTACGTTCTGATCGCTGCTCAAATACCGCTTTACCTCGTTATCCACATACTCATTATCCCAGCGGAAACCTGTCACATCAATCATAAACTGATGTTTAACCTTTCCATAACGACCAAAAAAGTGTTGGCAATAAAGACGCCAGTTATTCGGCATCAGCAATTGGTCAGAAACTGTCAGCGTACGATAAGCACGCTCTTTTGCAGCAAAAGTAAAAGCCTCATTCGGTTTGAACGTCAGTTTCAGGATATAATCAGCAGACTTCAACGTTGCGTCCCGTTTAAACACCACTGGTATAGTCGCAGACGTAGCCTTGGCGGGCAATATGTATTTAGAAGCCAGTGAAGGATCATCGAACGGTACGTAATGTTCACCCGGTCGGGCATCATTCTTACCGGTAAGCACCTGCTGTAGGGCTATGGGGCGATCATAATCAGTTACATTACCCAACAGAGAAACCTTCATAAACACGGTATCAATTGTCACATCACTAGGTCCAAAGGCAAAAGAATAACCAAATACAGAGTCACGTTCATACTTATACTCAAACATCAGACCACATGCCTCATTGTTGTATACCGGTAAATCCTTCTCACAGGACGTCAACGCCGGGAACACCGTACAAAGACCTAATAAAAACTTGTATATATTCTTCATAGCTATTTTCATTTATGAGTTAAAAATCAGTATCAGGATTGGGGATAATATACAGCCCTTCATCCATCAACATGCTTTCATTTGACCACAGGCGCTGGGTCTTATTGCGTTTATAGAAGTAAAACATCTGCCCTTCTGCAAAGAACTCACGACGATATTCCTTAGGCAATTCAATTTTCAGGTCATCAAAAGATTTAAAATAATCCGAACGGGATACATTCTTGGATACCATGTACTTCGAATAAAGAGTATTGACCTCCTCCAGCGTAGTGGCACCCTCCATCGCTATCAGATACATCTCAGACAAACGCAACAGCGGAATAATTCCCGGTGAATCTTCTTCCACATAATATTTACTAATAGTCGGGTATTCATGATTCTGCGAGTCTTTAGTATCTGACCATATATCCTCCCGGACATCATTAGGGTCACAACCTACAAACAAATCATCCTTCCATGTCGTGGACATAACCAGATTTCGCTGTGCACTCACAACCCCGGCATTAGTTTCCCCTTCCACTTCCGGCTTGCCATAAAGCAAAGGTACAGAGATATCATGCAAATTAGCAAAATGAAGAGAGAACAGACATTCTGATGGAGAAGAATACACCTTATGAGTTGCCTGACCATAATCCTGAAAACTGCTAAGCTCGACCACATTCTTACCGGAAGCTGTCTTTGCATTTATTACCTCTAACGCAACATCATGCGCTTTCGCCTTGTCTCCCAGATAGAGGTATATACGAGCCTCCAAAGCACGCACAGCCCAATAGTTCATGCGGTATTGACGATAGGACATAAAATCATCATCCAGAGTTACATCACTGTCCTTTGTGCCTACTTGGTTCAATTCTAACAAGGTATATTGTCCGACCGGATCATTCTCTTTCAATAACAACTTAGCTCGCTCAATATCCTCCTTGAGTTTCGAGACGTATTCATCAAAGGTATAATAAGTCAACGATTGTTCAAAGGAGGTAACCTCTGCATAAGGAAGTTTTACTTGTATGGATGCTTCCACGGGAACCTGTCCAAACAGACGCAATATGTCCAAATGCAGGAAGGCACGCAACCCATAAGCTTCACCTTCAACCACTGCGCGCGATTTTGCATCGGATATCACAAGTCCTTTCCCCTCTTGGAAAGCCTGAATAACCCGATTCACCTCCAACACAGCATTATACATATTACTATAGATACTTTCAAAAATCGATTGAGACATCGTTTGACTATAGTCATGATTACGCAGGTAATAGTTTTCCTTGATATAGTCATAATAGTCCACTGACATGTCGAGATACCACAAAGAAGCCAACGCATCTACAGTCGACATCGTCATACGTGTTCCATACAAATCTCTCTTTGTCAAATCAGAGTAACACCCCGTAAGAGCGCCCTTAAAACCGCTGTAATTGTCGAACATCTTATCGGCATCCTTCTCTATATTTTGAGTCACATCCAGCCAGTCGCTACAAGACGGCATTGTCCCCAGCAAACAGGCCGCAAAAAGGAATGAAATATATTTCTTTTTCATAATAGGAATCTTTTACTGTTTTATCAGAATAAGAACGTCACACTACCTTGTACATTCCGAGCAAACGGATAGCTAGTACCTCGTTCGTACTTAATGGAAGAGAAGTGCCACAAATCGGTCATGTTCAACCCGAAGAGTATACTCTGTAGTTTGGCTGTACGCTGCAACCAGACACTATTCCAACGATATTGCAGGCTCACGGACTGTATATCAAACCAATTGTCATCCATCACGAAACGAGAAGTGGCATATGTTCCCTGGTCTCCATAAGCCTTGAAGAAAGTCCTGTCTCCAGGCTTCTGCCAACGGTCACTGAACACACGCCGGTCGACATTCTGGACAGCTATCGTTCCATTCGTGACTTCTACGCGGTCGATCAATGTGCTATTATAAGTCTGTCCTCCCCATTGATATCCAAAGGAGATGTTCAGTGTCAAGTCTTTCCAACGAATCATAGTACCGGCATTTCCACGATAAGGCGAACCATAAGTCGCATCAACACCAGCATACGTGTAGTCCTGCCTATTCCACCTCTTGGTGACATTGCCATCCTTGTCCAGATACATCTCCTGACCTGTTGCAGGATCGATGCCTTGTGAACGGACGACATAAAGTCCATACATCGAGCGGCCCTCATAGAGCAAGTGGGCTGGCTGAGTACGAGCTATAGATGACGAAGCAGAAATAAACTCTTCATTCTGCGCCTTGATAGCATCGGACAACTTAATGATTTTATTTTTATTATAAACCAACTGGCCATTGACCATCCAACTAAAGTCATGCCGGGTATCACGAATCAGGTATGCATTCAGAGAGGCTTCAAAACCTGAGTTACGCACTTTACCCACATTGTCTGAATAGGAAGAAAAGCCCATGGCCAAGGGAATATTCATCGAAGACAACAGTCCGTCTGTATCTTTTATATAATAGTTGAATTCACCGCTAATCCGGTAATCAAACAAAGAGAACTCAAGTCCCAAGTTCGTCTCATAGGTATCTTGCCAAGTCAGTTTCTTATTTCCATATCCCGATAAGTGAGCAGCGTTCCAGCTGACATAACGGTCTCCAGAACTGTAATGATACATGGTACGTGCTGCTGCCGAGGTGAAGTCCATGGTTCCAGTCACACCATACGATGCCTTCAGGCGTAAAGCATTGACCACGGGTGACAGTGGCTCCATAAACCGTTCATGATGTATGTTCCATCCGGCACCAATACTCCAGAACGGAGCAAAACGTTTGTCAGCACCAAATTGAGAAGATCCATCCAAACGGTAGGAAGCATCCACAAAATAACGGTTGTCATATGTATAGTTCACATTCCCGGTAAAACCTACACGACGACTAATAATCTCGCTACCGGTCGGAGCCTGACCAGATGCATAAGACAATGCATTGCTTAAAAAAGGCAAATCCTGACTGCTGAACCCTTCTGCTACGAAAGAGTAGTTTTTGCTCTTGCTCTCTGTGATCGAATAATCAAAACCGGTATAAAGCTGATGCTTGTCTGCAAAGACCTTCGAATAGCTCAACGTCAAACGGCCATCATAGGAGAAACCCTCACCACTCCCATACGTATATCTACCTTTACGAATGATTTCCAGATTCGAACTGTTATTAGCTTTGGTATTAAACATGGAATGTTCTGCCGGATAAAAGATGTCACTTGTCGAACGAGTTGTGGAAAGCCCCAGCTGTCCACGCAGTATCAGCTCCGGCAATATTTTCCATTCGATGGAAAAGTTATTGATAATTCCTAACGTACGGCTTTTATTAAACGTGTTCAGCGTAGCATCATACAAGGGATTCTGTATGGTATTCGAGGTCTTGTGAAGACCCGGGAAATAACGGATCAGTCGACCGTCATCATCATAAGGGCGATAATAGGGCTGCATCTCCACATAGGTGCTAAAAGAACCATACGGGCTATTGTCGCTCAATGTGTTCCCGATATTCGTATAGTTACGGAATATCAAATCTTTATACGTGTACATCAGGGTAATATCACCATTGAACACCCGACGGGATGAACCCTTCATGGCACCTTGCGTATCTCTCCAAGAGAGTGAAGTTCCCCAACGAAACTCCTCGCGACCACCCTCCAAACGCAGATTGTAACTCTGCCCAATTCCTGTTCGTAAGGGCTTATTCAGCCAATCCGTGTCTACACCTGACAGTACATCTTTCAAGCGTTTCTGATAGTCTTTCTGATACTCCAAGGTCTGCGAAGGCTTTCCTTCCGACTCATACAGTCCCACCAGACGTTCCAGCTCCAGCTTGTCGCGGGCATTCAGCAGGTCATAAGACGTCAGGTCGGGGATTTCCAGACTCAGACCGGCGATGGCTGTCATCTTCAGCTTGCCGGGTTCGGGCTGTTTGGTCTCCACTACAATGACGCCGTTGGCACCACGTGAACCGTAGATGGCAGTAGCGGAAGCATCCTTCAGGATGGTGATCGACTCGATTTCTTCATCGTTGTAGTCCATCAGCTTGGTCAGGCTGATTTCAAAACCATCCATGATGATGAGCGGCGTGTTGACGTTTTGTTTCGTGGTTTCATTCAGCTCCTTGATGCTGAGCGGCAACGAGGATGTGCCACGGATGTTCATCTGCGGCAGGGAGTTCGGGTCGCTACCCATCATGTTGTTCATCGGGATATTCAGTGAGGCGTCGGCGTTGCGCAGGGTCTGAAGCAGGTTCTGACCTTTGTACATCTTCAGTTTCTCCCCGCCTATCTTTGTCGCCGCTCCCGTATAGCTCTCCTTGGCTTTACGGAAGATTCCCGTCACCACCACATCATTCAGGGTCTTGGCATCCGACTCCAGGATGATCTCCATCCCCGGCATGGCCTGCAGGGTCTGTGTCTTCATGCCGATGTATGAAACCTGCAGGGCTGTTCCCGGCTTAACATCTAAAGTGAATTGTCCGTTGAGGTCGGTGGCAGCCCCCTGCTCCGTCCCGGCAATACGGACCGAGGCTCCGATGACCGGAAGTCCGTCCTCTTTGGACAGCACCGTGCCGGTAATCTTTTTATCCCCTCCCGTCGGTTTTTTCTTACTCTTATTCAGATGGCTGACGTTGATAAATCGTCCATCGATGATGTATTCGAAAGGTTTCCCCTTCAAAATCATCTTCAAGGCAGCCTCAACGGTCGCATTCTTCACTTGCCCGCTCACCTGATAGTCGCTGACGTCATCATACGAAAACAAAATCCGGTAACCGGACAACCCTTCCAGCTTCTTCAAAGCAGCTGACAAGGTCTCTCCTTTCAACTCCATCGTGATGCGCTTTCCGTCGTCATTCTGCGCCTGCACCGGTGGTGTGAGCAACAGACAACAAAGCAACATCACGAAGCTTAAAAATCTGCATTTCTCCATAATGAAACTTGATTTGGTTAATATTCCTGTTTTTCTTCTCTATATATAATACGTTTCAGAAAAAATTTCGGGCACCATTTTTACGACTTTTTTCCAGAAACTTAAAAAAAGTTGGTGCGGGAGTCCTCAAGCAGGAGTATTCAGGGAAGGTTGACGAACTGTAAAACGAGTCTTTCAAGAGGTGAGGAAGCCGGTGATAAGCAAGAGAATCGGAGGACCAGCACATGGGAATGGCAGTTCCACGCCGTGGGAATCACAGTACCACGCCATGGAACTCACAGTCCCACGCCATGGAACTCACAGTCCCACGCCGTGGAACTCGCAGTCCCAAAGCCTGGAACTCGCAGTCCCAAAGCCTGGAACTCACGGTCCCAAAGCCTGGAACTCACGGTCCCAAAGCCTGGAACTCAGAGTACCAAAGGCTGGAACTCAGAGTACCAAAGGCTGGAAGGCAATCTGGTACTCTCATGTTACCAAATTCCAGGGTTGTAACCGTACAGACTGGAGCTTCAAGCAGACGCTTCAACCCGAATCACCGGAAAGGAGATGGACAAGAAGATACCACCCAAGGGAAAAGATACAAAAAAAAATCCGTTGCCCTGTCGGAAAGAGCAACGGACTCATATAAACGATTTGAGAGATTGTACGGGGAAAATGTCTGAGGCTTATTCGCCTTGGGCAGGAGCAGCCGGTTGTTCGGCGGTATTGCCTTCTGTGGCTGCGGCAGGTGCTTCACCCTGTGCAGGAGCCTGTTGCTCTGCCGGGTTAACCTTGGAAGCGTCGAAACCGGGAATGCCTTGCGGATTAGTCTGACTCTCACGTTGAGCCTCTTGCAGCAAGACAGAGTCCTGTTGACCGGCAGTCGGAAGGGCGTATGCCGAGATGACGCTCACCACAACCATAAAGATTGCCAAGCCCCAAGTGGCTTTTTCAAGTACGTCGGTCGTCTTACGGACACCCATGATCTGGTTGGATGAAGCAAAACCGGCTGCCAAGCCGCCACCTTTTGAATTTTGAATCAAAACGATGAAGCACATCAAAATTGCTGCCACTACGATGAGGCAAACTAATATCACAAATACAGTCATTTTATTTTTTTGATTTAGCGTTAATAATCAAATTCTCTAAGTACTTTATTTGGTCTGCAAAGTAAGTGCTTTTTTTTGGATATTTCAAACTAAGCTTTTTAATTATTTCAAGAGCCTTAGCATATCGCTGCTGCTTGATGTATATTTTTGCCAATGTCTCGGTGAAGTAGCTGTCGTCGATGTCGGCATCCTCGTCGATGTCCACCGACAGACGCTCGTCAATGGCTCCGTCAGTGGAAAATCCGGCTTCTTCGTCCTTCCGCTGGAAAGAGAAGCCTTCATCCGCCTGTTCGATGAATTGGTCGATGAGGGCTTGTCCGCGCATGGGTGCCACCTCGGTTTCCGGCTTCTCGTCCGTCTGTTCCTCCTCTTTCAGCAGATAGGCGGCATAGTCCGTCGCAATCCCATTGCCGATGGCGGCATAGGATGATTCTTCGGGAACGGACGAGAGAAAGGCATTGATGAGCGCCAGGGTGCGGTCGGAACTTTCGTCCGGAGCCGCCTCGCCGGACTTCTCCTTCGTCAGTGGAGAACGGTCTCCCTCGATGAAACGGCAGAGGGAGGCACGATGGGTGATATAAATGATGGCACGGTGCAGCTCTCCGGTGAAGGCAGGGTCGTGCAACAAGTAAAGATTCTTCAGGTAGAGCAGACGGGCTGTCTGATAGTAGGGATAACGCTCCACCAGCCGTCCCAGCACGTCGAGCGAGTCGCGGTCCAGACGGTCGGGGTGCTCTATCCAGGTTTGCAAGTCGGTCATGAGACAAAGGGGGTTATGAAAGGGGTTACCAATTCGCCACCGTGGCGTTGAATATCTGGTCGACAATCTCCTTGGTCATCTCTTCAATCAGCCCGTCCTGTACAGCCGTGAGCTGGAGCGTGGAGTCATAAGTCTGCGACGCGGTAAACCGTTGTTCGAAGTCCTCGGAGTGGTTGGTGTTGTTCACGAAGCGCACATTGACCGTCAGGCGCAGTTCCACCTGGGCAGAATAGCCGTCGGCAGCCACCGCCTTGTTGTAGACATCGTATCCGGTAATCTCACCCGACAGTTCCAGGTCTCCTCCCCGCTTGACGAACTGCAACTTCGTCTGCTGGGCATAGGCGTCCTGCAACTTGTTGTTGAACAACGGTGCCAACGGACCGTACTGATAGAGGGCACGGTTCTCGAAGTTGTTCAGGGTGATGGTCTTCACCTTGTCATAGTTGATGGACGCACCGTTGAAACGGTAGGAGATGGTGCATGACAACAGGGTCAACAGGACGAAGGCAAGGGGGATGCCTTTCCGGATGAGTTTATTCCAAGCCATATTCTTTCAGTTTTCTGTATAGGGTTCGTTCTGAGATGTTCAAGTCTTTGGCAGCACTCTTGCGCTTACCGTGGTTCTTCTCCAGTGCCTTCTTGATGAGTTCGCGTTCCACATCATCGAGCGACAGCGACTCTTCGACATATTCCGCCGCATCCTGTTCTTCAGCGGACGGATGGGGCGATGTGGAGGGGATGCTGATGGTAGGCATCTGGTTGATCGGGGCAGGCATCAGCTGCACGTCGGGGTGTCCGGGATAGTAGGGCACCGACGGCGTGGAAGCCGCAGGGACAGTTCCCGGCTGACGTTCGTTCATGATGTCGTGCACCAGCTTCTTCAACTCGGTGACGTCGGAACGGAGGTCAAAGAGAATCTTGTAGAGAATCTCCCGCTCGCTCTCGAAGCTGGCACCCGACGACGTACCCCGTCCGCCTGCCAGCATGGGGATGCGTCTCTCCTGATGGAGCGGGATGTAGGTCTGCAGGGTCGTGGCATCAATCTCTCGCTTCTTCTCGATGATGGAAATCTGCTCGGTGATATTCTTCAGCTCACGGATGTTGCCGGGCCAGGGATAGGCGGTCAACACCTTGCGTGCCTCGTCGGTCAGCTGGATGGGAGGCATGTGGTAGTTCTCGGCAAAGTCGGAAGCGAACTTGCGGAAGAGCAGGTAGATGTCCTCCTGCCGTTCACGCAAGGGCGGTATCTTGATGGGCACGGTGTTCAGACGGTAGTAGAGGTCTTCCCGGAAGCGTCCGTCGACAATCGCCTGGGTCAGGTTGACATTGGTGGCTGCCACGATGCGTACGTTGGTCTTCTCGACCTTTGACGAACCAACCTTGATGAATTCCCCCGTCTCCAGCACACGGAGCAGACGGGCCTGGGTGGACAGGGGCAACTCGCCGACCTCGTCGAGGAAGATGGTGCCGCCGTTGGCTTCTCCAAAGTAGCCTTTGCGTTCGCCGATGGCACCGGTGAACGCACCCTTCTCGTGGCCGAAGAGCTCGGAGTCTATCGTGCCTTCAGGGATGGCACCGCAGTTGACAGCAATGTATTGCCCGTGCTTGCGGCTGCTGTTCTGATGGATTATCTTCGGGAAATGTTCTTTACCGACACCACTCTCACCGGTGATGAGCACAGACAAATCGGTCGGGGCTACCTGGATAGCAATGTCTATCGCGCGGTTCAACCCTTCCGAATTGCCTATGATACCAAACTTCAGCTTTACTTGTTGTATTTCGGATGTGACCATAGTCTCTTATCTGTTTAGCAGACAAAAGTACGAAGAACACCGCAATAAGGCCTGCAATTTTGGCAGTTTTTAGCAGTCGGGTGTCATTTTAACCCGATTACAACGTGTCTTCCTCCACCGCATCCAGCTTCAGCTTGTCGCTGTCGTCGCGCTTGTCATAGTACTGCTTGCGCAACGGGTTGGCATGAATCTCGCGGTCAATCTGACGGTTGCGGAAGACGTCAATCGCCACGTAAACGGCTTGGCGGAAGGAAGCTTCCGAAGCGATGCCTTTGCCGGCAATGTCGTATGCCGTACCGTGGTCGGGCGAAGTGCGTATGATGGGAAGTCCGGCTGTGAAGTTGACTCCTTCCTCCATCGCCAGTGCCTTGAAAGGAGCCAGCCCCTGGTCGTGGTACATGGCCAAGACACCGTCAAATGCCGTCAGCTGGTCGGAGCCCATGAAACCGTCGGCAGCGTAAGGGCCGAAGCAACGGATTCCTTTTGCCGATGCCGCCTCCATGGCGGGGATGATGATTTCCTTCTCTTCCGTCCCCAGCAGTCCATTGTCTCCGGCATGGGGGTTCAGGGCGAGTACGGCTATGCGCGGACAGTCGATGTTGAAGTCCACTTTCAACGAACGGTTGAAGATGGAGAGCTTCTCCTCAATCAGCTCCTGCGTCAGGGTGGAGGCGATGTCCTTCACGGGGATGTGTCCGGTGACGAGCGCCACGCGGAAGTCGTCCTTCATGAGAATCATCAGTGCCTTGTTCCCCTTGCCCGCACGTTCCTCGATGTACTCCGTATGTCCGGGGAAATGAAAGGTCTCCGACTGGATGGTCGCCTTGTTGATGGGAGCCGTGACCAGTACGTCGATCAATCCGGCACGGTACTCTGTCAGGGCACGTTCCAGTGCATCCAGGGCGGCACGTCCGGACTCCTCCGCCGGCTTGGCAAACTCCACCTTCACTTCGTCGTTGGCGCAGTTGACCACGCTGAGCTTCCCGTGGGAGGCTTCCGAGGCCGAGTTGACGATGCTGAAGTTCGCCTGCAGCTCCATGGCTTTGCGGTGATAGGCCGCCACCTTGGGCGAGCCATATATAATAGGTGTACAAAGCTCCAGCATGGCAGGGTCTGAGAAGGTCTTGAAAATCACTTCGTAGCCCACACCGTTAATGTCACCTTGCGTTATTCCTACTCTTATCTTGTTTCTTTCCATATTGATTGAATTTGTGAGGTTTCTGTTTCTTGAGATTCCGGGACTTGGACGATTCCAAGCCTTACTCCTTGTTTTGCATCCGTTTGGTCGAGAGCATGCCACAGGCGGCAAAGATGTCTTCTCCGCGTGAAGCACGGATGGTGGTAAACACGCCGTGGTTCGTCAGGTAATCGCGGAAAGCCGTCATGTGCTCCATGCTGCTGCCTTCCAGGTCGACCCCGGGAATGGCATGGAAGCGGATGAGGTTGATGCGGCAGTCCACTCCGCGGAGCAGACGCACCAGCTCCTTGGCATAAATCTGCGAATCGTTGACGCCCTTGAACATGATGTACTCGAACGACAGCCGGCGTTGCTTGCTGAAATCATAGTCCTGCAACAGGTCCACCACCTCCGTGATGGAGAAGGACTTCTCGGCAGGCATCAGCATGCTGCGCTGTTCGGGGAACGGGGAATGGAGGCTGATGGCAAGGTGGCAGTCGCTCTCCTCGATGAAGCGGCGCAACCCCTTCCGCAAGCCGACCGTAGAGACGGTGATGCGCTTCGGACTCCACTTGTAACCATAGTCTGCCGTGAGGATGGTGAGGGCTCCCAGCACATTGTCCAGGTTGTCCAGCGGTTCGCCCATGCCCATGAAGACCACATTGGTCAACGTGTCCCGTTCGGGGATGGAATAAATCTGGTTCAGTATCTGGTTGACGGTCAGGTTGGCAGAGAAGCCCTGCTTGCCCGTCATGCAGAAGAGGCAGTTCATCTTGCAGCCCACCTGCGAGGACACACAGAGGGTGGCACGGTCTTCGTCGGGGATATAGACCGACTCGATGAAACGTCCTTCAGGAGTCTTGAACAGGTACTTCACCGTCCCGTCGACCGAGCGCACCGCCTCAACCGGAGCGGAAGCGCCCACTTCATAGCGTTCTTTCAACAGTTCGCGGTGGCGGAGCGAGAGATTCGTCATCTCGTCGATGCTCGTCACCTTCTTATCGTAAAGCCAGGATGCCAACTGCTTGGCTGCGAACTTGGGCATGCCCAATTCTGCCGCCACACCTTGCAACTCAAACAAGGTCATTCCCAGCAGAGGTTGTTTCTGATTCTCCATTTCTTTGAATTTGTCTTCATTTTATCGAGACAAAGGTAAAAGAAAAAACGACGATATTCCTTATATTTGCGCCACTTTATCACGTAGACGGCTGAACTTTCACCGGTCTGACAGACCTTTCAGCCCCAAATCGTACAGGCTCTGACCTCCTCTGAGCGACAACGTGGGCTCGCGGCGGTCGAAGCACTTGGACATACTCAAAAACACGAAGCTTATGACAACCACACTCTGCTGTTTTCTGCCTTATGCCGACCCGGAACCGATGCAGGCATTGCTCCGCGACTTGCAGACTGACAGACAGCCTTCTTCCATCTTCCTGCTGACCGGCACTTCGGGATTACCGGAAGCTCCTGCCGGATGTACGCTCCTGCCGGGGGCGTCTTTTGTTTCCACCGACGGACTGAAACAGCTGGCTCAGGCGTCCGGAGATGCCGAATACCTGCTCTTCTGCACTCGTCCGGTGACGGTGCAACTGGGCTTTCATGCCCTGGAACGTCTGCTGCAAGTGGCACGACAGACGGGAGCCGGACTGGTCTACACCGACCGTTACGAGGTGAAGGTTGACGGCACACGGACGCCCCACCCCACCATCGACTACCAACGGGGCAGCCTGCGCGACGACTTTGACTTCGGCGCCCTGTGGCTGGTCGACGGCAACGACTTCCGGCGTTGTTTCGAGGGAGAAGTGCCGGACTGCACGTATGCCGGACTGTACCACTTCCGGCTGTGGCTAGCGGCACAAGGGACGGAGCGCATCGTTCACCTGAATGAATTTCTGTATGCGGAAGTGGAGACGGACAACCGCCGTTCGGGCGAGAAACAGTTCGACTACGTGGACCCCAGGAACCGCGCCGTACAGCTGGAGATGGAACGCATCTGCACCGACCACCTGAAGCAACTCGGTGCCTGGCTGGAGCCAGACGACTGGGAGGAAATCGACCTGCATGCGGCATCCTTCCCCGTCGAGGCATCGGTCATCATCCCTGTCCGGAACCGAGTCCGTACCATCGAGGATGCCATCCGTTCGGTGTTGCGGCAACAGACCTCGTTCGCCTTCAACCTCATCATCATCGACAACCACTCCACCGACGGCACCACGGAGGTCATCCGGCGGTATGCCGACGACCCGCGCGTCGTGCATCTCATCCCGCAGCGGGACGACCTGGGTATCGGTGGTTGCTGGAACACCGGCATCCTCCATCCGGCATGCGGGAAATTTGCCGTCCAGCTCGACAGCGACGACCTGTACAGCGACGAGCACACGCTCCAGACCTTGGTCGATGCCTTCTACACCCAACGGTGCGGCATGGTCATCGGCACCTACCGCATGACGGACTTTGCCCTGAACACCCTTCCGCCGGGCATCATCGACCACCGCGAGTGGACGCCCGACAATGGCAGGAACAACGCCTTGCGCATCAACGGGCTGGGAGCGCCGCGTGCCTTCCATACGCCTCTGCTGCGGCAGCATCTCCTGCCCAACACCAGTTACGGCGAGGACTATGCGGCAGGACTGACGCTCTCCCGCCGTTACCGCATCGGCAGGGTGTACGACGTGGTCTACCTCTGCCGTCGCTGGGAAGGGAACTCCGACGCCGCCCTCAGCATCGAGCGCATCAATGCCAACAACCTCTATAAGGACCGTCTGCGTACCCTCGAGGTGGAGGCACGCATCCGCCACAACCGCGACCGGCGTGCCTGCTGCCCCGACGAAGCCGAAGCCGACAGCTACTTCCGCCGTCAGCTGGAAGTCTGGCACGACACACGCCGACGCTACGACGAACTGG
Organism: Mediterranea sp. ET5; assembly: GCF_023337025.1. Classification (NCBI taxonomy): domain Bacteria; kingdom Pseudomonadati; phylum Bacteroidota; class Bacteroidia; order Bacteroidales; family Bacteroidaceae; genus Mediterranea; species Mediterranea sp. ET5. Next base: position 78,198 of record NZ_JAMBLN010000003.1, read on the forward strand.
CGCACGTGGAGCAGCGCACCCTGGAGAACGGACTGGTGTTGCAGCATAACCCGGCACGCATCGTGTCCACTGGGGCAAAGATGGACCGGGAGACACTGGCACAGCGCCCGTGTTTCCTCTGCCTGCCGCAACGTCCGCAGGAACAGCTGCACCGCCCGTGCTTCGACCACTATGAACTGCTCGTCAACCCCTATCCCATCCTGCCCCGGCACTTCACCCTGCCCTGCCTCGTGCACACCCCGCAACGCATCCGCGGACACTTCATCGACCTGCTCCGCATGGCACGCAGCCTGACGGGGCATCTCGTGTTCTACAACGGACCGCGCTGCGGCGCCTCTGCTCCCGACCATCTGCACTTCCAGGCAGGCAGCCGGGGAGTCGTCCCCCTGGAACGGGACCTGCACCGCTGGCTCAGTGCCGAGCCTTTCCTTCAGTCGGCTGACGGAAGTCTCTCCGCCTACACGCTGGAGGGCTATGCCTGTCCCGGCTGGGTGCTCTTCTGCCGGGGGAACGATGCAGAAGCCGAAAGGGTGTTCCACACCTGCCTGGCTGCCTGTCCGGGCTTGTCCGTCGTACCCGAACCGGGCATCAACCTGCTGGCATGGCAGGAGACGGACGCCACCGTCGTCGTGGTCCTGCCCCGGAGCAAGCATCGCCCTGCCTCCTATCCTTCACCGCTCGTCAGTCCGGGCGCACTCGACATGGGCGGACTCATCATCACTCCCCGACGGGAGGACTTCGAACGGCTGACGGCAGCCACCGCCGCTGCCCTGATTGCCGAAGTGGGCATCCCGGAAGCCGACTGCCGGCGCATGGTCGAAACCCTCAAAAGCTGCCTGTCATGAGCGAACCCTTCGTACAGGTCGGCATCCTGCAAGCCGACCGCCTTTCCTTCGAGCTGCACGGAGGCTACACCGTCAACGGCACTCCCGTCATGCCGGGCATCCGGCAAGCCACCGTCCGGGAAGGACAGGTCTGCATCGACGGCGTGCAGCAGGCGGCATTCCTCTTCCGCCCCTGTGACACCGACGCCTCGTTCTCGCTCCGGGATGTCACCATCGGCGTGGGCTTTCACTGGGAGCGTCGGGAGACACAGACGTTCCGCGGAGAGCTGCATCTCCTTGTCGCTGACGGACGCCTCCTCGCCATCAACCGCCTGCCGGTGGAGGACTACCTGGTGAGCGTCATCTCCTCGGAAATGAAAGCGACCTCCTCGCCAGAGTTCCTCAAGGCGCATGCCGTCATCTCCCGCAGCTGGCTGCTGGTCCAGATGGAGAAGCGTCACCTCCACAACGCCCCGTCGGCCGTACGGACGGACGACAGCCTCATCCGCTGGTATGACCGCGAGGACCACACACGCTTCGATGTCTGTGCTGACGACCATTGCCAACGTTACCAGGGCGTGACCCGTGCGGACAACCCCAACGTGCTCCGTGCCGTGCGCGAGACTGCCGGACAGGTGCTGGTGGCGGACGGACGCATCTGTGACGCCCGCTTCTCGAAATGCTGCGGCGGTATCACCGAACGCTTCTCCACCTGCTGGGACGACACCGACTACGCCTACCTGCAACCCGCCCGCGACCAAGCCGGGACGACGGCACCCTTGCCCGACCTCACCCGGGAGGAAGAGGCGGAACGGTGGATACGCTCCGCCCCCGACGCCTTCTGCCACACCTCGGACGCCCGCATCCTCCGTCAGGTGCTCAACACCTACGACCGCGAGACCACCGACTTCTACCGCTGGAGGGTGACCTACACCCAGGCGGAACTGGCGACGCTCCTCCGCGAACGGACGGGCATCGACTTTGGCGACATCCTGCGGCTGGTCCCGCTGCAACGGGGTCCGTCGGGACGCATCTGCCGCCTGCGCATCGAGGGCACCCGGCGGACGTTCACGCTGGGCAAGGAACTGGAAATCCGCCGGGCGCTCTCCCGGTCCCACCTGTTCAGCTCCGCCTTTGTGGTCGACTGTGACCGGTCGCTTCCGCCTGCCCGCTTCACCCTCCTCGGAGCCGGATGGGGACACGGCGTGGGTCTGTGCCAGATAGGTGCAGCCGTCATGGGCGAACGAGGCTACACGTACGACGCCATCCTCCATCACTACTATCCGCACACCACGATTGAAACACGCTACTGACATGAAAACAACGAAATACGCTCCGTGGGGCTGGGTTCCCACACTCTACTTCGCCGAAGCCTTGCCTTACGTTGCCGTGATGACCATCTCCACGGTGATGTACAAGCAGCTCGGCATCTCCAACACCGACATTGCCCTCTACACCAGCTGGCTCTACCTGCCCTGGGTCATCAAGCCATTCTGGAGTCCCTTCATCGACCTGATGAAGACCAAACGCTGGTGGATTACCACCATGCAGCTGCTCATCGGCGCCTCGCTCGCCGGGGTTGCCCTGACATTGCCGCTCGACGGGTTCTTCCGTGCCTCGCTCGCCCTGTTCTGGCTGATGGCTTTCAGTTCCGCGACCCATGACATCGCAGCCGACGGCTTCTACATGCTCGCCCTCACGCCCCACGAACAGTCGCTCTACGTGGGCATCCGCAGCACGTTCTACCGCATCGCGACCATTGCCGGACAGGGGCTGCTCATCATGCTGGCGGGGTGGCTGGAGAGCACCACCGGACGCATCTCCTACGCCTGGACCCTCACCTTCTTCCTGATGGGGGGACTGTTCATCGCCCTCTACCTCTACCACCTGTACATCCTGCCCCGTCCGACAGCCGACCGCATCCCGTCCGGCATGCAGGGACGGAATATCTGGCTGGGCTTCGGGCAGACCATCGTCAGCTTCTTCACCAAGCCGCGTGCCTGGGCAGCCGTCCTCTTCATGCTCCTCTACCGCTTGCCGGAAGCCCAGCTCGCCAAGCTCTCGAACCTCTTCCTCATCGACGCCGTGTCGGAAGGAGGGTTGGGACTGACGACGCAGGAAGTGGGCTTCGTGCAGGGCACCGTCGGCGTCATCGGGCTGCTCCTGGGCGGCATCATCGGCGGAATAGCGGCTTCCCGTCACGGGCTGAAGCACTGGCTGTGGCCGATGGTGTGGGCCATCTCCCTCCCCGACCTGGTCTACGTCTACCTCAGCTATGCCCAACCGGACAGCCTGTGGGTCATCTCCTCGTGCATCTTCGTGGAGCAGCTGGGCTACGGATTCGGCTTCACCGCCTACATGCTCTACCTTATATATTATTCGCAGGGTGAACAGCGGACGGCGCACTATGCCATCTGCACCGCCTTCATGGCACTAGGCATGATGCTGCCCGGCATGGTAGCCGGCAAGCTGCAGGAGCTCATGGGCTACGAACACTTCTTCATCTGGGTCATGGTCTGCTGCGCGGCAACCTTCGCCGTGACCGCCCTGCTGAAGATAGACCCGGCGTTCGGAAAGAAAGACCGCACCTAGAGCCTCACCAAGTCAGGGACAGACGTGACTAACCCCGTACCCGTATGGACCAAAGTATAATACTTAGGGGGTCTAAGTATAATACTTAGGGTGCCTAAGTATAATACTTTGGTCCGTCTATCCCCGGTATAGTCGAAGTACAAGCCTGCTCGGCAGAAGGTACAAGCCCAGGCTTCATCCCAACCGGACCTGTCCCCCACGAAGGGAATCTTCCGTCTTTTCACACTTTTTAGGCATCCGGGAATAGTAGTATTCCGGCAAAAGGCAGTCTTCGGGGAAAACAACACAATAATTATGATTCATATCGAAGCAAACCGCCGGCACCTGCTGGCGACCATCCGGACTGCCGCCCTGAGACATGCCGAGCGTCCTGCCCTGGTGATTGAAGAGAAGGTATACACGTATGCGCAACTGTTCCGGCAGGTTGCCGTCATCTGCCGTCGGCTGGAAGGATACGCCGGGGATGTCGTCGGCGTGACGGGCGAGAACACCATGGAGACGTATGCCTCCCTGCTCGCCGCCTGGTTCACGGGGAAAGCGTACGTCATCCTCCACCCCGACTACCCTGCCGAGCGCAACCGGCAGATTGTGGGACAAGCCGGCATCGGGCTGGTGCTGTATGCCCGGCAGGACATCCTCCCGGACGACCTCCCCATCCCCCGTTGCTGCACAGCCGAAGGGGCGACCGCTGACGAAGGGTGTCCCGACCTTCCGCCCGACACGTTCCTCGCGGACACGACGGCGTACATCATCTTCACGTCAGGCAGCACCGGGACGCCGAAGGGGGTCCCCATCAGCCATGCCAACCTCGACGCCTTCTATGCCGCCTACCGTTCGCTGGGCTGGAAGCTCAATGAGAACGACCGCCTGTTGCAGATGTTCGAGCTGACGTTCGACGTCTCGGTGGTGTCGTTCTTCTACCCGCTCACGTTGGGCGCCTGCGTCTACACCGTGCCGCAGGAAGGGATGAAGTACCTCCAGGTGCTCGACCTCATGGAACGGCACCGCCTGACCTTCGCTGCCGTGGCTCCCTCCGTCCTGCGGCTGGCACGTCCCTACTTCCACGAACTCAGCTTCCCGGACCTGCGCTACCTCGTGGTCACCGCCGAAGCCTCGGACGCCGACCTGCTCGAGGCGTTCCGTCCGTGTATCCCCCATGCAGAGATTATCAACCTCTACGGACCGACCGAAGCCACCATCTACTGTACCCGTTACACCGTGCCTGCACACGGCTGCAAGCAGCACAACGGCATGGTCGCCATCGGGAAAACCTTTGCCGGGATGAAGGCAGTCATCGTCGGTGAGGACGGACAGCCCCTCCCCACAGACACCACCGGCGAGCTGTGGCTCAGCGGACCGCAACTCATGACAGGCTACTGGCAGCAACCGGAGCTGACGACACAATGCTTCGTCCGTCGGGACGGCAGGCTCTACTACCGGACGGGAGACCTGTGCCGGCGCGATGCGGACGGAGACCTCATCTACTGCGGACGCAAGGACAACCAGGTGAAGATTCAGGGCTTCCGCATCGAGCTGGGCGAAATCGAGCACTGCGCCAAGGAGTTCTATGCCCACCGGTGCAATGCGGTCGTACTCGCCCTGCAGGGAGAAGGCGGCTGCGAACTGCACCTCGTGGTGGAACATGCCCCCGAGGACACCGCCTCGCTGATGCAGCACCTGCAAAGCCGTCTGCCTGCCTACATGCTGCCCAAGCGCATCCATTTCCTGCCGGTCTTCCCGCTGAACAAGAGCAACAAGACCGACCGTCCGCGCATCAGGCAACTGATCGGGTAGACCACCCGTCCCGCCGCATTTCACTGATTCACTTGTACACACTCAAAACACAACCGAATGAAAACAACTGCTGAAATCCTGGAAGCCCTCAACGGGATCTTCCGACACGTATTGAAGAACGAAAGTCTGAACCTGACCGAAACGACCACCGCCCACGACGTCGACGGGTGGGACTCCCTGACCAACATGCTGCTCATCAGCGAAGTGGAGAAGGCCTTCGGCGTCCGCTTCAACTTCCGCGAAATCGTCAAGATGAAGAACGTGGGCGACCTCTGCGCCGCCATTGCCAACAAGATGAAGCCGTAGCCCATGTCATTCATATCCACTGAATTTGCCTGCCTCTTCGTGCTGTGCTTCGCCGCCTGCTACCTCGTGGGGCAACGTCTCCGGAAAGCTGTCCTGCTCGCATCGAGCTGCATCTTCATCGGCTACTTCCACGTGGGGTTTCTCCTGGTGGCGGTGGCTGTCGCCCTGTTCGCCTACGGGGCAGGCATCCTCATCGAGAAGACGGCAGACCGCCCGGGACGCCAGCAGGCGGCTTTCTGGGGCGCCTGCCTCTGCCTGGTGCTCTGCTGGACGGGCTTCCGCTATGCCGGGAAGCTGACGGGGACCTCCATCCTCTTCCCCCTGGGCATCTCCTTCTACACCTTTCAGGCACTCGCCTACCTGACGGAGGTCTACTGGGGTGAGGAGAAGGCGGAACGGAACGTGACGGACTTCCTGCTCTACATGCTCCTCTTCCTGAAGTTCCTCTCCGGCCCCATCGAGCGTCCGGGCAACCTGCTCGCCCAGGTGAAGGAACTGCGCCCCGCCACCTATCCCATGATGACCTACGGCGCCAAGCTCATCCTCGTGGGACTCATCAAGAAGCTGATGATTGCCGACCACCTGGGCCCCTACATCGACCATGTGTTCGCGTCGGTCCACGAGGCATCGGGCGTGCAGCTGCTCATGGCGGCACTGCTCTATCCTGTGGAACTGTATGCTGACTTCTCGGGCTACACGGACATGGCAGTCGGCGGCGCCCTGCTCTTCGGACTTCGGCTGTCGCCCAACTTTGACCGCCCCTTCACGTCGCAGACCACGGCAGAGTTCTGGCGGTGCTGGCACATCTCGCTCTCGTCGTGGGTACGCGACTACCTCTACCTCCCGCTGGCGTCCGTCGTCCGCGGATGGGGACAGTGGGGCATCGCCGGCAGCCTGCTGGTCACCTTCGTCGCCCTCGGCGTGTGGCACGGGGCAGGATGGACGTTTGTGGTCTACGGACTCATCCAGGGCATCGTCATCGTGTGGGAACAGCGGACGGCAAAAGCCCGCAACACCCTGCGCAACCGTCTCGGCAACCGTCTCTTCACCCTCCTCTCCCAGGTGCGCACCTACCTGGTCTTCGCCCTGTCGCTCATCTTCTTCAAGGCACAGACGCTGGAGGAAGCCTTCTACTACATCGGCCACCTGTCCTTCCGCGTGCACAGCAGCTGGAAGGAAGTCTCCATCGGCATCCCCGACCGCAGCTGCATCGTCGCCGGAGCCACCCTGCTGCTCCTGCTGGTCTATGAGCACTTCATGGCACGGGGCGACGTACTGCAACGGCTGGAACGTCAGCCTGCCGCCCTGCGCTGGGTGCTCTATTACCTGTTTGTCTTCGTCCTCTTCGCCTACGGCAAGTTCGGGACGGAAAACTTCATTTACCTGCAATTCTGATGAAACAACCGAATACCCCTCCCCTCCAGTCAGGCTCCGCCGCACGGAAGCTTGTCCTGAAAGCACTCCTCCTGCTCCTCCCCTTCGCCGGCATCGTCGTGCTCTATTTCCACGACGACCCCTTCATGACGCTCCGCCGTTACCCCGTCTACGACTCCGCCGTGATGCTCAACGAAGAGATGGTGGGATGGAACATCTACCGGAACAACCGCGACAGCATCCCCTTCAACTCCTTCATCCTGGGCAACTCGTGCACCATGGCATTCCCCTGCCGGATGTGGGAACAGCACCTGGACCCGGGCGACCGTGCCATCCGCCTCTTCGGCAACGGCGAGAGCATGCGTGCCATCTACCTGAAGCTGCAGGCCCTCGAACGTGACAGTGCCGAGCTGAAGAACGTACTGCTGGTGCTCGACGGCACCTCGTTGTCGCGCAGCCAGGTCCAATCGGGCTACAGCTTCCTCCTCCCTCCCGAGGTGTCGGGACAGAGCCTTGTCGGCGTACAGCTGAAGCTGCTCCAGACCTTTGCCCTTCCGAACTTCCTCTTCGCTTACCTCCGCTACAGGATGACGGGCACCATCTCCTCCTCGATGAAATACATGAATCCCTACGGACGGATACGCAATCCGCAGAACAACGACGCGCTCAATCCCCGGGAACGCCTCATCGACGAGCAGCAGGAAGCCTACTGGCGCAACCGTCCCAAGGAGTTCCCTCCCCGCCCGGCACAGGAAGTGGTGGCGGCACCGGTCATCGGCGACGAACAGGCACAGCTCCTGCGACAGATAGCTGCCCTCCTGCACCGCCACCGTACGAAGGTGCGTCTGATTATCAGTCCCGACTACGACCAGCTCAAGCTGAATCCTGCCGACAAGGCTGCCCTTGACCACCTCTTCGGCAGGGGTGTCGTCTTCGACTTCAGCGGCATCAACGCCTACACCGCCGACTACCACAACTACTACGAACGCGGACATTACCGTCCCATCCTCGGCGAAAGGCTGCTGCAAACTGTCTATGAGGAGAACGAAGGAAGAAAGTCAAGATGAACGCACTTTGAGAAGCCTTCAAACGGTATTTGAATTCCAATCGAACCTTATCCTTGGGTATCCAATAACCGACTTGACTGATAGCAAATCGCCTGAGAAGCCCCTTCCGCCACCAGCTTGTATGTTGGTGAGAGGAAGGTCCTTCTCAGGCGATTCGTTTAACATGTTGACCTTTGACAAGCGGCTCATCCGCCCGTCGTCTTCAGAAGGGCTTATTCGTCCATCGGACGGTAATCCTTGGCAAGACCGCCCTCTCCCGTCTCCTTGTAGAGCGAAGGGAGGTCATGCCCTGTCTGTTTCATCACCTCGACCACCTTGTCGAACGACACCCGGTGCGAACCGTCGGTGAACGTGGAGTAGATGTTGGCATCCAGGGCACGGGCGGCAGCGTAGGCATTCCGCTCGATGCAGGGTATCTGCACCAGACCGCAGACAGGGTCGCACGTCATGCCCAGGTGATGTTCCAGCCCCATCTCCGCCGCATACTCGATTTGTGCCGGACTGCCGCCGAACAGTTGGGTAGCTGCCGCCGAAGCCATGGCACACGCCACACCGACTTCTCCCTGACAGCCTACCTCTGCTCCTGAGATGGACGCCTTCGTACGGGCGATGTTCCCGATGAGTCCTGCCGTGGCAAGTGCCCGCAGGATACGCATCTCACTGAACGAACGGTTCTGTTGCAGGTGATACAGCACGGCGGGAATCACCCCGCAAGACCCGCAGGTGGGTGCGGTGACGATGCGTCCACCGGAAGCATTCTCTTCACTGACGGCAAGGGCGTAGGCGAATACCAGTCCGCGCGAACGGAGCGAATCCTTGTAGCCCAATGCCTTGATGTAGTAAGAAGCCGCCTTGCGCCGCAGGTTGAGCGGACCGGGCAGGACGCCTTCCTGATCGAGGCCGCGCACGACGGCAGCCTCCATCGTTTTCCATACTTCCGACAGATAGTCCCACAGCGAGGAGTCCTCACACATCTGGACGTACTCCCAGTAGCTCCGGCCGGTACGTTCACACCAGTGCATGATGTCCACCAGGCTGTCCATGGCATAGATGTCCTCACCTTCTGCCAACGTCTTGCCTTCCTCGGCCAGTGCCCCTCCGCCGATGCTGTAGACGGTCCAGTGTTCGGTGATGTTCCCGTTGGCGTCCATCGCCTTGAACAGCATGCCGTTGGGATGGAAAGGCAGGAATATCTTCGGTTCCCAGAGGATGCGGACAGGCGCATGGTCAGCGAAAGCATTCATGATTGCCACGTCGGTCATGTGTCCCTTGCCGGTGGCAGCCAGACTGCCGTACAGGGTCACTTCGAACGAGGTGGCTTCCGGATGACGGGCAAGGAAAGCTTCGGCAGCCTTACGGGGTCCCATGGTGTGGCTGCTCGAAGGTCCTTGACCGATGCGATAGATTTCTCGGATGGATTTCATTCAAACAATTTAGAGGGATATTCACCGGCATCAACCAGCGACTGAATCTTGTCTACCACACCCTGACGGTCGGCTGCATAGGTCACGCCGAACCATTTGCTCGTGGTGTCGAGCACTTTCACCGTAGCCGTTCCTTCATTGATGAGTTTGTTGACCATCAAGGGGATGAAGTACTCGGCCTTCAGGTTGTCGAGGTTGTTCTTGAGGAAGTCGATGAAGTAGTCTTCGGAATACTTGAAATAGTCGGGAGTGAAGCCCCACATGTTCATGGAGACGGGGGTATTGTCGTCCACGGCAACCCATGCGCCCTGTTCGTCCTTGTAGCATACCTTTCCGTCCACACGCATGATTTCGGTACGTTCCACGACGGTGGTCAGACAACCTTCGTCGTTGGTGGAACAGATGCCGCGTGCCACGGTTCCACTCTCCGAGAGGGTGTTGCCGACACGGAAGCCCACCATGCAATAGCGGTTCTTCGCGCCTTCGGGCAGTTCGCTCAGCCAGCGTCCCAGAACGGCAAAGCTGTCTCGTCCGTAGAAGTCATCGGCATTGATCACCGCAAACGGCTCATTGATGACCTCTTTTCCCATCAGTACGGCATGGTTCGTTCCCCACGGCTTGACACGTCCTTCGGGACAGGTGAAGCCGGCGGGCAGCTTGTCAACAGACTGGAACACGAGCTCCACAGGGATGTGGTTCTCATATTTGCTCAATATCTTTTCACGGAAGTCTTTCTCAAAATCCTTACGAATGACAAACACAATCTTACCAAAGCCACCCCGGATGGCATCGAAGATAGAATAGTCCATAATGGTTTCCCCGTTGGGACCCAGCCCGTCAAGTTGCTTCAAACCACCGTAACGGCTGCCCATACCGGCAGCCAGCACAAACAATGTAGGTTTCATTTCTATACTGCGATTTTAAATTTGACAATGGTCAAGGGGGCGATGTGCCTTCTCCTTAACGCGTTGCAAAGCTAGGGAAAATCGAAGAATGCGTTGTACTGTTCTTTCGTCTTTTTTCAATCCGAATCGGTCATTTGTCCCCTTACCGTCCCATCGGGCGGAGAAAGCAGACGGACAGGGTGCAGGCTGCCGGGCACCGCATCCGACGACAGGGACGATTGTCAATCTGCATTGAAATCATACAGGTCGGGGTCTTCCTGCATCAGGTCATATTCCGTCGGGTCTGCATCGGCAGGGTTGATATCCCCGTCGCCGTCCATCGTCATGTTCCGGCGGTTCCACAAGTCACGCTCTTGGCGGTTCGACGGACGCTGTCGGGAGTATTCCGTTCCACCGGACACATTCTGCAGGGTGTCTGAAGACGGACCGGAGACGGAGCTTCCCGAGAAGACGGGCAAAGAGATGCGGGAGCCGTCCTCCCACCTGTCGGCTGGTTCGGTATGCTCCCGTCGGCATAGCTTGAAGGCGAAGACAATCACCACGCCTATGGCGATGAGCACTATTTTGTCTGAGGGTCTGTTCCGTTTCATACGCAGAAAGGATAAGGCTGTAGTGTATAAAGGGAGAAAAGGAATTAGAAGGGATAGCCGATAGCAAAGTGCCAGCCCAGACCATCCCAGAACTTGGGGATGTTGTAATACCCCTTGCGCGAGGTCTCGTAGGGGGCATGCAGGCCGATGCCGACATCCAGGCGGAGCACCAGGAATTCCAGGTCATAGCGGAAGCCGACACCCGTACCCAGGGCTATCTGCTTGCCAAAGTCCTTCAGCGAGAACTTGGCGCCGGGACGTTGTGCGTCCTCGCGCAACAGCCAGATGTTGCCGGCATCGAGAAAGGTCGCCCCGTAGAGGTCGCCGAAAATGGGGAAGCGGAGTTCGACATTCGCCTCCAGCTTGATGTCTCCCGTCTGGTCGATGTAGGAGTACATGCCCGTCTGCGGCTGGTAACGTCCGGGACCGATGGAGCGGACGGTAAAGGCACGGATGCTGTTCGCGCCGCCGATGTAGAACTGTTCGCTGTAGGGAGCGACGGAAGAGTTGCCGTATGCATAGATGACTCCTCCGAACACACGGGTAGCCAGTGAGAGCTTGTCACCCAGCGAGAAGGTCCGCCGCAGCTCCGAAGTCACCTTCAGGAACTGGGCAAAGGGGTTACCCAGCAACATCTTGTCCTTTTCATTGAACCGGTTTCCGAAGAGCGCGTAAATGCCCGACGTGACATTGCCCGACGAGGTGACCGAGGTCTCCCACCAGGTGTGGTGACGCTTGCGTTTGAACGGGGTGTCGTCATAGGTATAGGTGTAGCTCATGGCGGGGATGAACTGGTTCTGCATACTGATGTAGAGTGCCTGGTTGGCATTGCGGATGGAGTCAAACTTCTCCGTAGTCCCTTGCAGCACATTGAAGGTCAGTCGCAGGGGAGTGAACGTGTGGCGCGACACGGGAGAGGTCTGCACGGTGTAGGTTGCCGTTCCTCCGAAGGAAAGCATCCGGTAATAGCCGGCACGGTTGAGCTTCTGCATGTAAATCTTGAACTGCGACGTCCGCTTGAACGGCGACCAGCGCGGACGGTAGAAGGGGATGACCAGCCGCGGATAGTCGACAGCCATCGAGATGCCGTAGCTGTAGGAGTTGATGACCGCACTGTTGCCCTCGACCGAGGAACCGGTCTGCCACTCATACGACCCGTCAAGCTGTACCGAGAAGGTCTCTCCCCCGCGGAAGGCATTGCGTTTCGACACGGCAAACGAGGCGCCGGGTCCCATCTGGTCGTTGCTCTTTGACTTGAAGTCGAACTCCAGCTCGCCGTCAAGCAGCTTGTCGAAGCGGGTATTGATGTCCACATCGAGCACGTTGTTGCGTCCGGTGGTGTCCCGGGGTATATACTGGAACTCCACGGAGCTGAACAGCCCCATGCTGTTGATGTTCTCCTGGGTGTACTGCTGTTTCAGGGCAGAGTAAAGTTCGCCCCGACGGAAACGGAAGTTGTTGAACAGCACTCCGGGACGGAGCGGTATCTTGTCCCCGTTGTAGTTAATGGAGATGCCCGGACGGGTAATGGAATGCTCGAAGTCACGGAAGCGGTTGTTGTCGTACATGTTCAGCCGCAGGTCTCCCACGGTGTACTGACGGTTGACCTGCGCCTGAAGGCCTGCCACGGGCTGCATCCGGAGGCTGGCATGTCCCCGGTGCTGCACGGTGTCCGCCAGGTAAGTGATGTAGTTGGAACGGTAGTAGTAGTACCCGTTGTTGCGCAGGAGCGTGGCGATGCGGTTGCGTTCCGCCTCCAGCTGGGTCACGTTGAAGTTGTCTCCGGGGAGCAACAGACCTTCTTTCCGGTTTGCCTGAATCAGGCTGTCCGCCGGAGCGGGAAAGCCTTCATACACGAGGGTATCGATGTAGTAGGGCTGCTGCATGTCGACCACATAGCGCACTCTTGCCTTGCGGGGGTTCTTCTCGTCGGGCAGCACTTCATAGTCCACCTTGCCCCGGAAATAGCCGTAGTTGTGCAGGACGTTCGTCGCCACCTTGGCACGCAGTTCCGGATTGACCGTGGAGATGAACACCGGCGTGGCGGCAAACTTGTCGAACATCCAGCGTCCGAACTTCGACTGGCTGTTGACATACTTGTTGTATATCCACAGCGTATAGGGGAGCGGTCCCCGGATGGAAGAGCTTCCCATCAGGGCATGGTTGGGCGCACACGCCAAGGCTGCCTCCACTTCCTCCAGTGCGGTGCTCCCGGCATCGCTCTTGTCCTTGTTCACGACTTCGGTGTCCTTGATACCGATGTAGAGCACCTCGTCGGCAGGGAGATTCCTGGTGGTGGAGCAGGCAGCCAACAGCAGCGCCAGCACACCTATATAGAAAAGGTAATCGTGTCGTCTCATCATTTTTCAGTTCTTGGTTGTTCGTTGCGGTCGGGTTGCTTCCGTTTGCGGAAGATGAAAAGCTCGCTCAGCTTGCTCACCTTCTTGCGCAGCACGATACCGGCACCCGTCTCGGTAATCTCGCCGTCGAGCATGCTGTCGAAGTTGGTGTTGTGGAACACACGGATGTAGCGCGTTCCGCTGTTGTCCAGCCGGTATTCCACCGAGATGTCGTCGATGAAGGATTCCGACGTGCCTCCCTTGTTGGGGTCGTCGTTACCGGTAGAGATGCGTCCGCCGATGACAATGCTGATGCGGTTGTTCCAGAAACGTTTGGCAAAGCGGAAGGAGTAGTCCGTATGTTGCGACCCGTCTGCCGACGTGGCATCTTCCATGCCGACCGTGATGTCCACCGTCTTCAGGGCATTGCCGGCAATGTTGGTGATTTCGCTCTGGAGGAACGAGTTCAGCGCACTGTTCGCACTGAAGCCGTTGGACTTGCTGCCTCCCCCTTCACCCAGGTACATGCCCGTAGCCAGCATGGCGACTGCCAGCTTGCCCCGGTCTTCCTTCGACATGGATACCAGCTGGTTCTGGATACCCGCATCCTCGGGTGCTTCCAGGGTGAACTCCAGCCCCATGTTCTCCAGCGAATTGGTGATGGCGACACCCACATCGAAGTTCACCGAACGGGGCACATCGTTCTCCGTCACCGTGGTACGGACACGCTCCGTAGCGGCAATGTTCATCACAGGGTTCATCGGGTTACCGTTGAACTCCACATAGCTTCCGTTCTTCAGCGAAAAGGTCTTCAGCGGGATGACCGGCAAGGCATACTTCATCTGTCCGCCGACCACCGTATAGCGTCCGGACAGGAGGAACTCCCCTTGCGGTGTGTACTGCATCGAGAGCGTACCGCCTCCGTTCAGTGCGATGTAGCTCTCGCCGTCCTCACTCAGGTTGGCACGCACCTGTGCCCCCTCATCTATCTGAAGGGTCATCAGCATGTCCACTCCTCCAGCCGTATAGACCGGCTGCACGGGAGTCAGCACGGCCGTCGTGTCGCGGAAGTCCACAAAGGTCACCAACCCGCTCAGCCGGTCCTCTACCGTCAGCGGGGAGTCCTTCAGGATGTAGGTGACGTCGGTGTTGCCCTGCACGTTGATGTTTCCCCGCATCTTCAGGTTGTTCATATCGCCTTTCAGCGTCGAGAAGATGTCGACATAGACCTTGCCGAACACCACCGAGTTCTTCTGCCGCGGCGCATTGATCAGCTCATAGTTCCGCGCCACCATGCGGAGGTCCAGCAGGGTATTGGTCAGGTTGGAGAAATCTACGGTTCCCGTCAGTGCAAACGGGTTGCTGCCCCGGGTGTACACACTGAAGTTGTCAAACTTGAGCTTGCTGCCTTCGATGGTCACGGGACGGTTGTCCAGCCGGAAACGTGCCCCGTAGGCATCTGCCACCAGCATGACGGAGTCGAGTGCCAGCTGTCCGTCGATGACCGGAGCCGCCGTACGTCCTTTCACGGCAACCTCCCCGTCGAGGTCTCCTGAAAGCGTCACCATGCGGTCCGGGATGAAGCCGTTGGCAAGCTTCAGGGGGAAGTGTTTCAATCCCAAAGTCATATCCAACAGTCCGTCGCCGGTATTGTGGTAGTCGCCCGAGAGCGCCACGACTTCTTCTTCATCCAGGGAGAGGCGGGCGTCGACAAAGTGGGTGTTGTCCTCCTTGGGCAGGTAAATGCCCGAACAGGCGATGTCGCCCACCGGCGTATGCTCGTACACCAGCGAGTCCACGGCAGTCTCGAAAGCCACCGACAGGCTGTTCCTGTCGGCCTGGATGTAGTGGAGTTCCGCATCCAGGATGCCTTCGATGTCGGGCAGGTAAGGGAGCACCTGCATCAGCTTGCCGATGTCGACCCGATGGAGCGATACGGTCAGGTCGCGCCAAGCGTCCGTGTCGGGAGCGGAATAGAGCTGGAAGGCACGTCCGCCGTCCTGGGTATCCAGCCGGAGGTCAGCCTCCACATGGCCGTTCTTATGCAGGTAGATGTAGTTGTCGCGGTTCAGCCGGTAGGGACTGAAGGCAATGATGGGTTGCTCGGGGTAGAACTTGAAGCGCAGTCCGTCGTCTGCCATCGTGGCATTCAGTCCCAGGTGGACTCCCTGCTCGCCCTTGCTGTCGTAGTAGTTCAGCTCCAGCCCCGCCCCCTTCGGATGGATGAACGCATTCAGACGGGAATCGAAGACGAACTGGCGGTTGGTGGGGGCATTGCGTACCTCGGCAAAGAGCTTCACGCCCAACGAATCCTGCATCATGTTGAGACGGATGGTGTCCAGTTGCAGGCTGTCGGTGCGCAAGCAGTAGATGTGGGAAGTCCCGTTGATGCCCCTCAACGGCGAAGTGTCAAAGTCGGCAAACAGCTCGTCGTACTTGAAGCCGTTCATCGCCAGGTAATTGTATATGGGATTATCGGTACCTACCTTCAAGCGCAGGCACAGGTCCGGCAGGAGTGCCTTCAGCTTGTTCTGGTCGAGCCACTTGTCCTCGGCCTGTGCAGCCAACTCCGTCCCAAAGGTTGAGAGTGCCCGGATGATGGACTGGATGTCGCGCCGTCCGTCCAGGTGCAGGTTCAAGTCGCCGGCATCGGCATTGATGCAGGTGGAGTCCGGACGCAGGTCTACGTTGAAATAGAGGTTCTTCGCCTTATAGTTGTTCTTTTCCGAACGGAAGCTCAGGTTCTCCAGTGCTCCCTTGCACCAGTGTGTCTTGCGGAAGTCCGTACGGAAATCGAGTGTGAACAGTGCCCCGACATGGAAGGGGAATGAAGCGACCTGCAACTCCGGCAGGTTGACGTCCGCCAGGTCCACCAACAACCGTCCGCCCACTCCCCGGCGACGCAACTGCGCATCCAGGGTGGTCGTCATTGCCAGCAACGGGTTCCGGCTGTCAAACTCCAGACGGGCATCGCCTTTTGCCAGGGAAGCACGGAGCTTCAGGTCCGTCAGGTCATAGGCTGCATATTGCAGACGTTCCACCGACAAGTCTGCCTGTGCGTGCGTGGCAGGATGGTAGGGGTCAAACCCGCGTCCGTGAGCCGCCAGCGTAGCCGACACATAATATAAGGAATCGTGAGGCAGGAAGTCCCGTCCGTAGAGGCTGTCCACCGCCAATGTCACGTCATACGTCTCGGTATCCGTCCGGCAGTCGGCTTGCAGCTCCACCCGACCGGTGCCCTCGGTGACCACCAGGTCCGCCGTGTATTGTTCACCGGCAACCCCGGCATTGCCCTTGAAGGTGATGCCCCGCGGGATGACCAGGGTACTGTCCGCCAGACCTGCCAGGGCTGCCACACAGTCCAGGTCATGCGTCACGGCATCCAGCACCACTTCGCCCCGACGCTTCCTGTTGTCGAGCACATCGTAGACCTCTCCCTTGGCACTCAGCTCATAGACACCCTTCAGCTCGGACTGCAGACCGGTGAGTTTCAGTTGCTGCATGTTGCCGTCCACCCCGGCACGCAGGGTGAGCGGCGCATTCGGGTAGGCACGCACAAAGGCTTCCGGCATGCCACCTGCCAGCAGCATCAGGTCCTGCTTACCCAGTTCGGCAAGCAGACGGACGCTCATGTCGGCAGTGCCGCCTCCCTCCAGTGCCTTCCAGTCGATGCGGGCACGTGTTTCCACATACGAGTCGGAGGTCTCCAGGCGAAGCTCCGGCAGACGGATTGCTTCGTCGTCGGCATCCAGCCGTCCGGTAAACGAACGGACCTGCAAACCGGAACGCTCGTTCAACGCAAAGTTCCGGATAACAGCCGCCATCCGCCGTCCCTGATAAGACGCCGAATCAATCTCGGCATTCCACTGTGTGAAAGACAGGTGGGCAGGGTCAAGTCCCGGGAGGGCTTCCAACGTGTCATTGTCCATCGAGAAGGCGCCGTCCTTCACAACCAGCCGACGCAGGCTGTAAGCAGCGTGTCGCAAGTCGATTTCCCCTCCCTGCAGGTCGAGGTTGCCCAGTCCGACAGCCATCCGTGTGGTATCGGTCAGGTGCAACGCGACATCGACGTCTTCGCATTGGAGGCTTTTCACCAGGATTTTCCAGTACGTGGGGGAAGAGGTTTCAGTGGTATCTGTAGTAGTGGTGTCACGCAGACTGACGGTCAGGTGTGTCCGGCGCAGCAGGGCCTTGTTGACAATGGCAATCTCGGGGTCGAGTGCCACTCCGTGCGACGAGAGGTAGAATTCGCCCAACGTCCCCTGGAGGGCAACGGACGGAATCAGGTCCTCGGTGTTCATCCGTACGTCTTTCAGACTGACGCCGTCGACCTCAATCTGCTTACGGAGCAACGGGAGCAACTGGACATCGACCTGCAACTGTCCGGCAGACAGCAGGGTGTCCTGACGATGCGACAGGATGTCCACCCCGTTGACACGCAGGCTGAGCGGAAAACCCAGACGCACATTGTCCACACGAATCTGCATGCCGGTCTTTTCGGAAGCGATGCCCGTCACCTTGTCCACCACGAAGTTCTGGATGGCAGGAACATAGAGCAGGACAGCCAATATGATAAACAAGCCGACGGGAATGGCTATCACAAGTCCCGCCACCTTCAGGAATTTCTTCATAACTTGCGCACAAGGGATATCGAGAGGCAAATATAGTACAAAATCTTGGGCGAAGCTCCTAAAAAGTCCGAAAAGAAAGGCTCACTCCTTGCCGTATGTGCGTGGAATCGGCTATTTTTGCAACGACAAAAAATCTTATCAGACATGAAACGAAACATTTACCTGACCGGTCTCCTGCTCACCGTCGCTTCCTTGCTGAGCTCCTGTGGCGAAGACCGCACCCACGAATATATCGAGAAGACGGAGGAGGACCAGTGGATTGCCAACCAGATGAAGGATGTCTATCTCTACTACCAGGAGATTCCCGAGCTGAAATCGGAAAACTACTTCTACCCCGTGGATGAGTTCTTCCCCATGCTGCTGGCTTCGCACGACCGTTATTCTTACCTGGAGATGAAGGAGGAGAGCCGGACCCGCAGCTACCTGCAACCCGTCACTTACGGCATGGACGTTGTCGTCAGCAACGACCCTACGGGAACAACGACCCACCAGACGGCACGTGTCCTGCTTGTCCTGCCGGGGTCTCCAGCCGAACAGGCAGGCATCAAACGGGGCGACTGCATCACCGCCATCAACGGCAAGAACGTCAGCTCCTCGAATGCCGACCTGCTGACGACCGGCTCGGGTGTCAGCCTGACTCTCTCGACACCCATGACCGACCCGACAACGGGAAACATCGTGTGGATGCCTGAGACACGCGAGGTGACGCTCCCGGCTGCCGTGGCAATGGAAAACAATCCCTTCTTCGTACAGAAGGTCATCGAACGGAACGGACGGAAGATTGGCTATCTGGTCTACAACGAGTTCATGAGGGGACGCGACGACAACAACACGGACGATGTCGCCTACATGCAGCAGATGCTCTCCGTCTTCCAGCAATTCAGGCAGGCGGGCGTCAACGACTTCATCCTCGACCTGCGCTACAACCAGGGAGGCTATGTGACCAGCGCCCAGGAACTGGGTAGTCTGCTGGCTCCCTCCAGTGCACTGGGAGAGGAATTCGCACACTTCGAGTTCAACGACAAACGGCAGGACCTGAACTACGCCCTGAACCTCGACCCTCAATACAGTTCCTACAATCTCAACCTGGGACGCCTCTTCATTATCTCGGGTCTCTACACGGCATCAGCTTCGGAAATGATGATCAACTGCCTGCGCCCCTACATGGAGGTGAACCTCATCGGCGTAACTACCACCGGCAAGAATGTCGCCATGACGCGCATCGACAGTCCGTATGACTTTGTCATCTACCCCGTGACTTCCACCGTCTACAATGCCAAGGGTGAGTCGGACTATGCCTCCGGCTTCGAGCCCCGGTATGTCATCAATGAGCTGTCCTATTTCCCCTGGTATGACCTGGGCGACGAACGCGAGCTGCTCCTTGCCAATACCCTGGAGTGGGTAGAAGGCAACATTCCGCCCAATGCCGAGAACACCGGGTCGACCGAGGAACCTGAGACTCCGGAGGAGCCTGAGAACCCGGAGAACCCCGATACGTCTACCGACGAAGGGACCTCCCCCACCCGCTTTACCCGTGCCCTGACACCGGGCTATTCGACCTGGCAGAAGAAGCATCTTCCTGCCGCTATCCTGACGGAATAAAGACTGGACACGACAAGCATACGGGATGGACGTGACGGACACACGGTATAGACACGCTATGCACCTGCTCTTGACGGAGCAAAGTATAATACTTAGGGGGTCTAAGTATAATACTTTGGCAGGCTAAGTATTATACTTTGGTCTGTTAATCCCCCACTTGTTCTATGTCAAACGCCTGTGTGTACCGAATTGAGCCGCCGTGTTGACGGAAACAGAGACTAGTCAGTTTTGGGATGTATTCAGGGAATCACAGGAAAGGGGCAAACAGGTTGGCAAACCAGCCGACGAAGCGTTTCCAAGGGGTACGGCGCATCCATACTTCCCGTGTCAGCGGCGTGGAAGAGAGCTTGTCGTCCTCAAACATACGGATCAGCTCGTCGGTCACATCCCGGTTGAACATGAACGCATTCACCTCATAATCGTAGCGCAGGCTGCGGCTGTTCAGGTTGGCGGAACCCAACGTGCAGAAGATGTCGTCGACCATCATAATCTTGGAATGATGGAATCCGCCGTTGTACAGATAGACCCTTGCACCCCGTTTGGCAAGCTGATAGGCAAAATAAGTGGAAGCGTCGGGCGTAAAGGGGATGTCCGACTTGGCGGAAATCATAATCTCCACGTCGATGCCGCGATCGATGGCGTCCTTCAGGGCTTTCTTGATGGAATGGGTCGGGACAAAATATGGATTGATGAGCTGGATTTTCCGCTGTGCCGCGTCGATGGATGCTACATAAGCCCGACGTATCGACTTCGGGGTACGTCCGGGATACCGGTCTACAATCGCCATCTCCACACTGTCGGTCACCGCCTCGGGCTGTGGAAAATAAGCGGCTTGTGCAACCAGGTCTTCGTGGGTCACCTGCTTCCACATGTCCATGAAAATCAGTTGGAGTTCCGCCACGGCAGGACCTTCCACCCGCATGTGCATGTCGCGCCACTTGCCCACGACTTCCGTCCCGTTGATGTAATAGTCCGCCACATTCATGCCCCCCATGTAGGCGACACGTCCGTCAATGACCACAATCTTCCGGTGGTCACGCTTCAGGACATGATTCACGTAAGGGAAGCGGATGGGGTCGAAGGCATAAATCTGGATTCCCAACCGGCGCAGCTTGCGCAGGTGACTGTTCTTCAACGGCTGGTTGTTGGACATGTTCCCGAAGTCATCAAACAGGGCACGTACCTCCACGCCTTCCTTCACTTTCTCCGCCAGCAGGGCAAAGAGCGCATTGGCAATGGAGTCGTTGCGGAAGTTGAAATATTCCAGGTGCACATGATGCCGGGCACGGCGCACCTCTTCAAACAAATCTGCAAACTTGTCCTTACCGCTTTTCAGCAGTTTCACCTGATTGCCTTCAGTCACCTTGACACCGGAGTCCATCAGGAAGTGTTTCACTATCGAGTCGCTGCTCACTGCCGGCTGTGCCCACAAGCACTGCACAGACAGCAGACAGGCTGTTATCCAAACAATCAGTCTAATATTCTTCACCTTCAATGCGTTTAAATTAAAGAAGAGGGTCATCGGAAGCTGTTCCGGTCTACACGAAAGCCGGAGCGACACCATCCGAGAAACTCAAAACCTAAACCCAAATCGTTCATTAGACTCGGAGCAGCCAATGAACGATTTGGGATAAAAGGTCTGCAAAGTTAGTGCTTTTCAGCCAAATAAGCGCAAGGAAGCGGAGTAAATCCTCCGGGCATACAAAAAAAATTGCCGTCGCAAGCACCCGGCTCACGACGGCAATTTTCAATCCGGCTTTATGGGAAGCCGCTTATTTCTTGGCAGAATCCGGTGCAAGAATCAGGTCAAGCACATCGGCATTCTTAAAGAATCTCTTCGTAAAGTCCTGAACATCCTTCGGAGTCAGCGATTGCATGATTTCCTCGTAGTTCTTCGGGTCGTTCAAATCAATGCCCATCTGGTAGTAGCTGGTCAGGACAGACATCCAGTAGCCATTGTGGTTCTTGCTCTGTTCGCTCTCCTTCAAGGCGTTCTTCACCACCTTGTCGAGTTCTTCGGTTGTCACACCATCCTTGATGACTTTGTCAACCTCTGCATAGAGCAACGGTTTCAGCTCGGCAGCCTTTGCAGGGTCGCAGTCGAACTGCATGGAGATATTGTAGCTGTTCACCGGTTCACGCGAAACGTTTCCGCTCACGCCTACCCCGTATGTACCACCCTGCTCCTCGCGGATGGACTTGGTGTAGCGGTTGGTCAGGATGTTGGCAAGGATGTCAACCAGGTAACCGTCCTTCAACGTATACTTCATTTCGTGAGTGAACGACACGAGTACCGTTGACTTCGGGTTCTGCAACGGGAAGTAGAGCACTTTCTCCACCTTGCCCTTCGGACCTCTCACCTTCCGGTCAACCCATTTCTCATGACGGTTGAGTGACGGGATGGAACCGATGTATTTCTCAACCATTGCCTTTGCCACTTCCTGCTCCACATTACCGACAATGATGAAGGTGAAGTCGCTGGCATCGCAGATGCGGTCACGATAGACTTTCTCGATACGGTCCAATGTAATCTTGTCCAGATAAGCCTCGTTGAAGAGGAGAGTACGGGGATTGTAGTCCGTCGAAATCAGGCTCAGAGAGTCCTGCATCATCTTCTGCGGTTGTCCCTCCATCTGCTGTACGCGGATGCGGTTCTGGCTGAGCAGTACCTCGTGTGCCTTGGCATCGAAGCGCGGTTTCTGGAAGCGGAGGTAAATCATCTGCATCATGGTCTCGAAATCCTGCGGCGTAGCACTTCCGCTCACGCTCTCATACAGACCGCCGATACCGATGCCCGTACCTGCCTTCTTACCGGTCAGCACTTTTCTCAGGGAGATGGCGTCATAGTCGCCCAGACCATAGGCAGCCACGAAAGCACTCACGTTGCTGGCGGCAGGCAGCAGGTCGAGGTCGGCATACATGGAAGTACCGCCGGCACTGAAGGCGCTCAACGCCACGTTGTCCTTCTCGAAGTCAGCTTTACGGAATACCACCTTGGCACCATTCTCCAACGTCCATTCTACAGCCTCAAACTGCGGAAGTTCCTTCGTAGCTACAACCTTGGAACCCTTCAGGTCCTCGGCAATCAGGCTACCGCTTACCACATTGTCGGTATAAGCCTCCACGGGCTTGCCCTCAGTAGCTGCGATGATGTCACGGGCTTCCTGCTCGGTCAGGTGGGTCACACCCTCGCTCGGACCGGAGATAAGGATGACACGGTTGTCAGCCTTCCACCATTTCTTCACCTGGTCTGATACCTCCTTGGCGGTGATGGTCGGGATGACCTTCTCGGCAGCAGCCACATAGTCCTCCGTACTGATCATGCCGGCATTCTCCAGGAAGTTGGCCTGCATGTCGCGGATGTATTGTTCGTTGTTGGTCTTGTCGACGTCTTTCAGCATCGAGCGCAAGCTGGTGAGCATGTTGGTCTTCACACGGTCCAGTTCGGACTCGGTAAATCCGTGTTGGATGACACGTTCGTTCTCACGGATGACAGCCTCCAGGGCTTCCTTCTCCTGATTGGGTTTGGCAGTGGCAGACAACGAATAGCCTGCATAGCCGCGCACCATACCTCCTACCCCTATGGAGGCACCCAGGAAGGGAGCATTGCCACGCTGGATGATTTCAGCAATACGGTTTGACAACATCGTGTTGTAGAAGCTTTGCATCAGACCGTCCTTGATGTCCTGATAAGTCACCTTGCCGGTGTTGTCCTCATCGCGGTAAATGCGTACCAGTTCCACCCGTGAGCTGGTGGCTTCCTTGTCGGTTGCCAGACAGAAGTAGGTCTCTTCATGAGACGGGATTTCATAGAACGGACGCTTGGCAGGATTCTTCACGGCAGGAATGGAAGTGAAGATATCCTTGATCTTCTGTTCCATCTTTGCCACGTCAAAGTCACCCACGATGGCGATGGCCTGCAAGTCGGTGCGGTACCACTTGTGATAGAAGTCACGGATGGTCTGCGGCTTGAAGTTCTGGATGACGTTCAAGTCACCGATGACATCGCGCTCCACATACTGGGAACCCTTCAGCAAGGCAGCCAGCTGCTGTTTCTGCAGACGGGCGGCGCTGGTGTTACGGGTACGGTACTCTTCGGTGATGACACCACGCTCCTCGTCAATGTCCTTGTCGGAGAGCGTCAGGTAATAGGTCCAGTCGTGCAGAATCAGCAGACAGGTGTCAATGACAGCCTCATCGGTCACAGGCACCGAGCTGATGTTGTAGACCGTTTCGTTGTGGGCAGTGTAGGCATTCAGGTTACCACCGAATGACACACCGTGACGCTCCAGGGTGGAGATCATGCTGTTGCCCGGGAAATTCTTACTGCCGTTGAATGCCATGTGCTCCAGGAAGTGTGCCAAACCGTCCTGGTCGTCATTCTCCAGCAAGGCGCCGGCGTTACGGATGATGTAGAAGCTGGCGCGCTCCTTAGGTTCTTCATTGTGACGAAGATAATAGGTCATGCCGTTCGGCAATTTACCCACCAACGTTTTCGAGTCGGCAGGCAATGCCTCGTTCCAGTTTATCTGTTGGGCATAACCCAAGAGACAAAGGAAGAGCAGAGGCAGGAAAAGTAACTTTCTCTTCATGTTCGTTGAATAGTTAAATGATTGTCGAACAAAAGTAGTCCTTTTCATAGACATACAAATATTTTACATGCTAAATAGTGAAAACAGATAATAAAAAAACAAGAAGGAAAGGAGCCGAAAGCGGAACAGAAGTACTCCTTAATAACATTTTGACAACAAAACAGAAAGAGCAAGGGTTTTCAACCGACATCCACAAGGGTTACAATCCGCCCATGCAGTCATTAATCCGAACATTTTATCACTTGTCCCGACAAAGGCATTCTTTAAAGATTCGGGACGCATTTAACGTTTAAAGCTTAAATACGTAAAGATTCGTCTTAATGTTCCGGACGGGATTCCTCACCCAGATAATAGACCACCGACACCCGATTGCGACGCAGCACCTGCTTCACCTCTTCGACTTGCTGCATCTCCACCCGTCCGTCGACCCCCAAGGCAATTTCAAGGGGTCCGTCGGTCTCTACCGACTGTTGCGACAGACGAAGCCGATGTTCAAGCTGTCCAAGAGGCAACACATCGTCGTCCCACTGTACATAAGTCTTTCCTTGCTCCATACCTATATAGATATAGTGCAGGCCGGACATCTCACCCATCTTCTCCAGCCCTCGTCCGGCAGGCAACTCCAAGGGTGCATGAGGCGAAGACTCCCGCATGTTGGTCACAATCATGAAGAAGAACAGCATGGTGAATATCAGGTCGGGCAGCGAGGCTGTGTTCAGTCCCGGAATCTGCCGACGTTTCCTGCGCATGAACATTCCCATCAGTCACGCCCTCCTTTCTCCTCCGCGGTCATCGTCTCAGAAATGCGCTGCGGATAACAGGCACGGATGGCTTCCTGCTGTTCGGAGGAGGCGCGGTCAAAGGTGCAGTGGAAACGTTTCTCCGCCTCGGCATCGCGCAGTTCGCGATAAGCCTCCAGCAACAGGTTCTGCACCTCGAAATAGGTCCGGTAATCGGTATGGGGGTCATAACGCAACGCGATGACATGGGTATCCGTCACCTCCACTGTTCCCAGCAACGGCACTTCGCGCGAGTGCTTCTCCGGCAACGACTCCTCATTGTCCGGATTGGCAATGAAATGCTTCACACGCTCCTTGACATCCGTCAGTGGGATTTCTTCGGAACCTGCAAACAGCCTGCCTTCTCCGTCCAGACGGAGCACCAGCAGGTCGCGTTCCTTCACCCGCAAGGGTTCCACACGCACCGAGTCGGTCGAAGGGGGAAGCTCACGACGGATGCTCTTCTTCACGCCCATGGAGGTGGCGAGCAGGAAGAACACCAGCAGCATGAATGCCATGTCGGCGGTCGACGTGGCATTGATTTCAGGCACTCCCCGTTTGATGCGCTTCCCGAACATAGACTTCAGCGTTTAAAATGGATACGACGGAACACGCCCGTCACGGACAGGACCGCACAGAGCACGGCGACGACCAGCAACAAATAGATGGCATAGAGCAGCATGTCGGTCACACGCAGCCAGACCACACTTTCAAACCACTCCCCGTTGACCAGCATCGGACGGGACGAAGCACACAGCAACGTCACCCCCAGCAGCAGGATGAACAGCCCCGTACCCGCCACCAGACGGTAGGCACGTCTGCGTGTCTGACGCCAGACACGGGCAAAACGGAGAGCAACGGCACCCAATGCCACCCCGACAGCCAGCACCGTCATGGCATAGACCACATAGAGCAGCACGTCGGTGTTCAGCGGCAGGTTGTAATCGCCGACCGGATTGTCATAGCCAACCCCGAAGAAGAGTGCGACTGCCACCAGCACCAGTGCCAACAGCACGTAGAGCACGGCATAGGAGACCTTGTAGAAACGACGGGCTTTCATGGGACTTACTTCTTTTCGCGTCGGGAGTTATACTGCAACAGCATGTCGAGCAACGAGATGGCGGCATCCTCCATATCCGCCGTGATGGACTCTATTTTGGAGAGGATGTAGTTGTAGAACACCTGAAGGATGAGTGCCACAATCAGTCCGAAGATGGTCGTGATGAGTGCCACCTTCATACCTCCCGCCACGATGTCGGAGGAGATTTCGCCTGCCTGCTCAATGTCGTCAAATGCCATCACCATGCCGATGACCGTCCCGAGGAAACCGAGCGAAGGGGCAATGGTGATGAAGAGGGTAATCCAGGAACAGCCTTTCTCCAGGTAGCCCGCCTGCACCGTGCCGTATGCCACGATGGAGCGTTCCACCACCTCGATGTCCTCATCGGCACGCATCAGTCCCTGGTAGCAGATGGACGCTACCGGTCCCCGGGTGTCGCGGCAGAGGGTCTTGGCCTGTTCCACATCCCCCCGTTGCAAGGCATCGTCGATGCCCGTCAGCAGACGCTTGGCATCAATGTCCGCCAGGCTCAGGTAGATGATGCGCTCGATGCACAGGGCGAGACCGAGCACCAGCGTGATGGCAACCAGGGACATGAAGCCCGCATTGCCTTCGATGAACTTTTCCTTGACCACCTGGTGAAATCCCGTCGCCTGTTGTGCCTCGCCGAGTGCCGCCTGCACCTGTGCCCCTACTTCAGCGGGGAAGAGCAGACAGAGGAGACACAAGCCTACTCCTATCCATTTCATAGTTTGAGTTCTTAAGTTTTTGAGGTTGTATGTTCATTTGTCGGGCTGGAGCAGACGTCCGCCTGCCCCAACCTGCCCGGTCAAGCCTCCCAGCCCAACGCACTGGCGCCCAGGACTGCGGCATCCGAGTCCTTCAGTTCCGAAACCAGCAGACGGGTCTTGCCTTTGTAGATGGGCATCACGTTCGCCTCCATCGCCTCGCAGATGGGGTCGATGATGTAGTGCCCAGCCTTGGCGAGACCACCGAAGAGCACGATGGCTTCGGGACTGGAGAAGGCGATGAAGTTGGCGAAGGCCTCTCCCAGGATGGTTCCGGTGAAACGGAAAATCTCCAGGGCAAGCTTGTCGCCCTGCTCGGCAGCATCGTAAATGTCTTTTGAAGTGACCTTCTCCGGCGCAATGTTGCGCAGCAGGCTGGGTTCGTCGGACGAGGACAGCACCTCATGCACCGTGCGGACAATGCCCGTCGCGGAACAATAGGTCTCCAGGCAACCGTGACGTCCGCAGCCGCATAAGCGTCCGCCGGGACGTACAATGACGTGTCCCAGTTCTCCGGCAAAGCCGTCGTGTCCGTAGACCAACTGCCCATTGACAACGACGCCGCTGCCGACACCGGTTCCCAACGTAATCATGATAAAGTCCTTCATGCCGCGTGCCACCCCGTAGGTCATCTCACCCAACGCGGCAGCATTGGCATCGTTCGTCAGGACCACCGGGACACCCAGACGGTCCTTCAGCAGCTGTGCCAGAGGGACAATGCCTTTCCACGGCAGGTTGGGCGCCTGCTCGATCTGCCCGGTATAGTAGTTTCCGTTGGGTGCTCCCACGCCTACGCCCTTGATGGTATCGATGCCTCCGGCGGCATCAATCAGCACCATCAGACGTTCAGCCAGCGTATTCACGTAAGTATGGATATCCGGATAATCTTTTGTCTTGATACTGTCGTGTGAAAGAATGTTCGCACGTGCATCCACCACACCGAACACGGTGTTCGTACCTCCAATGTCAATTCCTACAGTGTAGGGCTTCTCCATGGTCTTTTCCATAACTCTTGTATTCTATTTGATTCAGCGCCCAAAATTACGAACAATATTTCTGTTTGCAATCAAGTTGCAAGTGCTTTCTCTTACCTTTGCAACAGTCAAACCGCTAAAACACATCACAGCTATGAAGAAATATATATCGGAAATCCTCTCCTTCGTGCTGCTTGCACTGGGAATCTGGCTTCGCAGCCATGCAACGGACCTGTTCCCCTTTCAGGGAGCGGAACTGCTCTACTTCCTGATTGCCTTCCTGCCGGTCGGCGTTCCCGTGGTGAAGGAGGCCTGGGAATGTATCTGCGAAAAAGAGTTCTTCAACGAGTTTACCCTGATGGTGCTGGCATCCATCGGGGCGTTCTACATCGGCGAATACCCGGAAGGGGTAGCAGTCATGCTCTTCTATTCGGTGGGCGAAAAGCTTCAGGATGGAGCCGTCAGCCGGGCACGCGGACACATCCGTTCCCTGCTCGATGTGCGTCCGGAGACCGCACGTGTCGTCTCTGCCGACGGACAGACCGACGAACGGAGTCCGGAAGCCGTACGCCCCGGTGACACAGTGGAAGTGCGTCCCGGTGAACGTGTGCCGCTCGACGGAGTCCTGCTCACACCTCATGCCACCTTCGACACGGCTGCCCTGACGGGAGAGAGCATGCCTCGCCTCATCGAACGCGACGGCGAGGTACTGGCAGGCATGATTGTCACCGACACCCCTGCACGCTTCCGTGTCAGCCGTCCTGCCGGAGAGAGTGCTCTGGCACGCATCCTGCAGCTGGTCGAAGAGGCGTCCGCCCGAAAGGCTCCGGCTGAACTCTTCATCCGACGCTTTGCCCGTGTCTACACACCGACGGTCACTCTGCTGGCTGCCCTGGTCGTGCTCTTACCTTATATATATAGTCTCTTTGCCTCCGGCTTCACGTATGTGTTCGACGACTGGCTCTATCGCGGACTGGTGTTCCTGGTCATCTCCTGCCCCTGTGCCCTGGTGGTGAGCATCCCGTTGGGCTATTTCGGAGGTATCGGTGCAGCCTCCCGACAGGGTATCCTGTTCAAGGGAGGGAACTACCTGGATGCCATCACCCGGATTGACTCGGTGGTTTTCGACAAGACCGGTACGCTGACGAAAGGGGAATTTGAAGTGAGCGAAATCCACGCCACCACGCTTTCCGAGGAAGGACTGCTCGAACTGGTGGCCTCGATGGAACAGCACAGCAACCACCCCATCGCCCAGGCCATCGTGCGGACGGCAAACGAACGTCGACTGCCCCTGCAGACCTTCCCCGAAGAGAAGGAAATGAGCGGACTGGGCATCCGGACCACCTCCGCTAACGGACACACCTACCTGGCAGGCAACAGCCGGCTGCTCCGTCAGGAAGGAATCAGCTATCCGGCAACTGTGGACGAGATGGAGGAGACCGTCATCCTCTGCACCATCAACGGGCACTATGAGGGCTACCTCGTGCTGTCGGACACCGTGAAAGCGGACAGTGCAGCCGCCATCCAGGCCCTGAAAGACTTAAAGATTGATAATATTCAGATGCTCTCGGGCGACAAACAGGGCATCGTCTCTAAATTTGCCGGACAATTGGGCGTCCGCCGGGCATACGGGAACCTCCTGCCTGAAGGCAAAGTGGCACACCTGAAGGAACTCAAGGACCACGGACACCGCGTGGCTTTCGTGGGCGACGGCATGAACGATGCACCGGTGCTGGCACTGAGCGACGTGGGCATCGCCATGGGCGGACTGGGCAGCGACGCCGCCATCGAAACGGCGGATGTGGTGATACAGACCGACCAGCCGGGCAAAGTGGCAACCGCCCTCCGCATCGGACGACGGACCCGGCAAATCATCTGGCAGAACATCACCTTTGCCCTGGGCATCAAAATCATCATCCTGCTGCTCGGCGTACTGGGTTTTGCCAACCTGTGGGCAGCTGTCTTTGCCGACGTCGGAGTGGCGATGCTCGCCATCTGCAATGCACTGCGCATCCAGCTGGGCAAGTATGAAACGCCCCTTCCGGTACGCCCCTAACTCGCTATCAAACCATGGCAAACGAAGAAACCTATCTGAAACTGCTCGCCCTGCGCGACATCAAGCCGACCGCCAACCGCCTGTTGGTGCTAAGGGAGATGCTAGCTGCCGACCGCGCCTTCTCCCTGCTCGACCTGGAAGACCGCCTCGTGACGATGGACAAATCGACCATCTTCCGCACCATCACCCTCTTCCTCGGGCATCACCTCATCCACGCCATCGACGACGGTTCGGGGTCGCTGAAGTATGCCCTCTGCAGCAGCGACTGCAACTGCGAGGTGGATGACCTGCATACCCATTTCTACTGTGAGGCGTGCCACCGGACGTTCTGCTTCAAGCAAATACACATTCCCCGGGTCACCCTGCCCGAAGGTTTCTCCATGAACAGCATCAACTATGTCATCAAGGGACTTTGCAACGAGTGTGCCCGGAAAGCAAAAAGAAAGGGAAAGGCACCAAATGCTTGACAAAACCGACAAAAACACGTTTTTCGGCTAACGCACACTTTGCAGATTTCCGTCAAACCAGCAAGCAAATGCAAATGTCTGTAAACAAAAACGGCTTAAAAAGCTTCCGTTTTTAGAAAACTATACATTTCATTTTCGAAATACTTACATTTTGAGGCTCAAACAATATGGTTTCACGTGCGAAACACAAGTGTTTGACGAGTCAAACAATATTGTTTCACCTTCCAAACAATATTGTTTCGTCCGCAAAACTCAAATCTTCGGAAACTGAAAGGCAAAAAGTGCAGGTTTCGCTTGCTGGAAGATGAACGGCGTCAACAAATCGGAAGCTATTAAAAGGGAACATCAGAGAGGATACAACTCACTTCGGAAGAAGACAATCCCCCGGAAAGCGTTCAAAAGGAAAGAAAATACTACTCCACACCTGACACGGTGTATTTTGCGAATCGCTCCAGAATGCCCTTTTCAGTCACCAACTCGTATTCGGGTGCAACGAAGGGCACTGTGGAGCGATTCATTTGACATTTTGACATTATGACAAACAGTCCGGATGGCGTTCATCTCCGGATGCGGCGCATCGCCTCCTCGCAGTCCTCCCGTTCGCCGAAGGCAGTCAGGCGCACATACCCTTCCCCACTCGGTCCGAAGCCGATGCCGGGAGTAGTCACCACATGGGCCTCATACAGCAACTTGTCGAAGAACTTCCACGAGCTCATCCCGTCCGGTGCCTGCACCCATACATACGGTGCATTCACGCCTCCATACACCTGGAAGCCCGCTGCCGAAAGGCTCTCACGCATGATGCGTGCATTCTCCATGTAGTAGGCAATGGTCTCCCGAATCTGTGCCTGACCTTCCGGTGTATAGACCGCCTCGGCGCCCCGCTGGGTGATGTAGCTCGTCCCGTTGAACTTGGTGCACTGACGACGGTTCCAAAGCGGATTGAGCGGGATACGCTTCCCCTCGAAGTTGGCAGCTGTCAGCTCCTTGGGCACCACCGTATAACCACAGCGTACGCCTGTGAAGCCGGCTGTCTTCGAGAAACTGCGAATCTCGATGGCGACCTTCTTCGCACCGCGTATCTCGTAGATGGAGTGCGGAACGTCGTCCTCGCTGATATAGGCCTCGTAGGCGGAATCAAAAATCAGGAGCGTGTCGTTTGCCAAGGCATAATCGACCCACTGCTTCAGCTGTTCACGGGTCAGCGTGGTGCCGGTCGGGTTGTTCGGATAACACAGATAAATCAGGTCGATGCGATGCTTGGGCAGTTCGGGAACAAAGCCGTTTTCCGCCGTACAGGGCAGATAGGTCACGTTGCTCCACTTTCCCTGCTCATCGAGCACCCCCGAACGACCGCACATGATGTTGCTGTCGACATAGACCGGATAGACCGGGTCGGTGATTGCCATGCTGTTGTCCCAGCGGAGCAGTTCGCCGATGTTTCCCAGGTCGCTCTTCGCGCCGTCGCTGATAAACACCTCCGACGGGCTCAGACTGATGCCGCGCGGTGCGAAGTCGTGCCGGATGATGGCATCAATCAGGAAATCGTACCCCTGCTCGGGGCCATATCCATGAAAGGTGGCAGCCTCCGCCATGTCGTCCACCGCACGATGCATGGCCTCGATGCAGGCTTTGGGCAGCGGACGGGTCACATCGCCGATACCCAGACGAATCAGCTGCGCCTTCGGGTGCGTCACTTTAAAAGAGTTTATCTTCTTCGCAATGTCGGAAAACAGGTAGCTTCCCGGAAGTTTCAGAAAATGTTCGTTTACCAGAGCCATAGTATGTTATTGCTTTTTTTGTTCGTATGTTTGTCTCCGGACGAAGATACGACTTTTTTCCAGCCGACGCTCCTCCTCCGCTATACATTCCAATCAATTTCTCCATCAAAGACCTTTGTTGCCGGTCCCGTCATCAGGATGTGTCCGGTGGAAGCGTCCCAGTCCAGCTGCAGGGTCCCGCCGTCCATCTCCACCTCCACCTTCCGTTCACACAAACCCGAGGCGATGGCGGCAACTGCCGTGGCACAAGCACCGGTGCCACAGGCCTGGGTCACTCCGGAACCGCGTTCCCAGACACGCATCCGGATGTGTCGTGCGTCGATGACCTGTGCAAACTCCACATTCACCCGGTCGGGGAAATGCGGATGGTGTTCCAGCCGCGGTCCCACTTCCGACAAATCAATCTCCATCACCCTGTCGACAAACAGCACCAGATGCGGATTACCCATCGACACGGCAATGCCCGTGTGTGCCGGCGCCTCACAACCGAGTGTCAGCGGATGGATGTCCGAAGGTACTCCCATGTCCACCGTAACTTGGTTCACACGGTTGTCCGCATCGACATCCAGGTGAAGCCGACGGATGCCGGAAAGCGTATCGAGTGCAATGTCCCTCTTTGCCGTCAATCCTGCTTCATACACGTATTTACCGATGCAACGGCTGGCATTGCCACACATCTTCGCCTCCGAACCGTCGGCATTGAAGATGCGCATGCTGAAATCGCCTTTCTCCGACGAGCCTATCAGCACCAGTCCGTCGCTGCCGATGCCTGTGTGAAAACGGCTCCACTCCACCGCCCATTTGCCGGGTTCATCGACCGGATAGTTCATCGTGTTGACATAGATATAGTCGTTTCCTGCGCCATGCATTTTCGTAAATCTGACTTTCATAACGTCTGCATTCTTTCGAGTTAAACATTCACTGATGTCATCCTTTCCCCGGCATATCCATCAATATGCAAGCAAAGTCCATCAGTTTCCTTTCGTTTGGTTACAAAA
This sequence comes from Mediterranea sp. ET5, assembly GCF_023337025.1. NCBI lineage: Bacteria > Pseudomonadati > Bacteroidota > Bacteroidia > Bacteroidales > Bacteroidaceae > Mediterranea > Mediterranea sp. ET5. The sequence continues at coordinate 111,141 of NZ_JAMBLN010000003.1, forward strand.
GTAGGTATCCTCTCCCGAAAGTCATACAGATAGTCCCTTTTTATTCCGTTCGAAGCGCGCCTTCTTACAGTCACCACAAAATAAACATCTATTAAAGACAAACAGAAAGCATTTAATCGAACTTTCATTTCAATCCGTCACTTTCCGATTTACCGACAACCTCTTGTCATCCCGACAGACGAAGGACGGACAGCCCTGCACCGGACGGTAACATTTATTGTACATAATTATGCTAAGCCGGTCCGTTTCTTCGCGGATATCATGGAAAACTGCGTATCTTTGTGCCGAACTCTATTTTTAATGATGATGAACAAACAAACTGGACTAAGCACAATTGAAGAAGGCATTGAGGAAATCAAGGCCGGAAAAGTAATCATAGTGGTCGATGACGAGGACCGAGAGAACGAAGGCGACTTCATCGTGGCAGCCGAGAAGGTGACACCGGAAATCGTCAACTTCATGATCACCCAGGGACGCGGTGTGCTCTGCGCCCCTCTGACCCAGGAACGTTGCCGCAAACTGGAGCTGGAGCCCATGACACAACGGAACACCTCGCTGCTGGGTACCCCGTTTACCGTCACCGCCGATTTGCTGGGACACGACTGCACGACCGGTGTCTCTGCCCACGACCGTGCAGCCACCATCCGCGCCCTGAGCGACCCTGCCTTTCAGGCGGATGATTTCGGACGTCCCGGACACATCTGCCCCCTCTATGCCAACGAACGGGGTGTGTTGGGGCGTGACGGACACACCGAAGCCGCCATCGACCTAGCACGCCTTGCCGGTCTGCGTCCTGCCGGAGCCCTGATTGAAGTCATGAACGCCGACGGGACCATGGCACGTCTGCCACAGCTGCTGGAGATTGCCGGACGCTTCGGCCTGAAAGTCATCTCGATTGCCGACCTGATCGCCTACCGTCAGCGCAACAACTGCTGAACATAAAACCGGGAGACACCCACGTACAGACAGGACGGAAATTCTCCGTTCCCCTCCGTACGCGAGTGTCTCCCGTCTTCTTTCACGGACAAAAACAGCCGGAAAAACAGAAAAAGCCCCGCATTTCAGTCAGCATTTGAAAAACAAACAGTAATTTTGTCCGCATACATCCTATTTGTCAAACACGCTGACTATGATTATCAAGAGCATACTAGATACCGACCTGTATAAGTTTACGACCTCGTACGCTTATATCAAACTGTTCCCGTACGCCATGGGAACCTTCACGTTCAAGGACCGGGATGAAACGGAATATCCCGACGCATTCGTCGAAGCCCTGAAGGAAGAAGTGAAAGCCATGAGCAGCCTCCGTCTCACTACCAGAGAAATCCGGTTCATGTCGGGCGCCTGCCGTTTCCTTCCCCCGTTCTACTGGGAATGGCTTTCGTCGTTCCACTTCGACCCGGAGAAAATCCGCATTGAACGGGATGAGCAACATCACCTGCACGTGGAGGTGAGCGACTTCATGTATAAGGTAACCCTCTATGAAGTTCCTCTGCTCGCCATCATCTCCGAACTGCGCAACCGGTTCTTCGGCAACGTAGCCAACATGGAACAAATCTGCTCCAAACTGGCAGAAAAGGTACAACTCTCGGACGAGCACAAACTCACCTTCTCGGAATTCGGGACACGGCGTCGTTTCTCCTTCAACGTGCAGGACGCCGTCATCAGCTACCTCAACGAAAATGCGCACTACTGCGCCGGAACCTCCAACTGCTACTTCGCCATGAAGTACAACATGAAACCGCTGGGAACGCATCCCCACGAATGGTTCATGTTCCACGGCGCACAGTTCGGCTACAAACATGCCAACTACATGGCACTTGAGAACTGGGTCAATGTCTACGACGGCGACCTGGGTACTGCCCTGTCGGACACCTATACGTCAGACATCTTCCTGAGCAACATCAGCCGCAAGCAGGCCAAGCTCTTCGACGGCGTCCGCTGCGATTCCGGTGACGAATTCCTCTTCACCGACCGCCTCATTGCCCGTTACCGCGAGCTGGGAGTCGACCCGACGACCAAGACCATCATCTTCAGCAACGCCCTCGACTTTGACAAGGCACTCCAGATACAGGACTACTGCCGCGGCAAGATACGCTGCTCGTTCGGCATCGGCACCAACCTCACCAACGACACGGGCTACAAGCCTTCCAACATCGTGATGAAGCTCGCCCGCTGCAAGATGAATGTCAACCAGCCGTGGAAAGAGTGTGTCAAGCTCTCCGATGACCTGGGCAAGCACATGGGCAGCGACCAGGAAACGGAAGCCTGCCTCTACGAACTGGGACTGAAGTAACCCACTGCCACACGCACCGTCCGGATACAACAAGACGCCGGTAACACGCCCCGATTGCCTTTGCTAAGGGAAGCGTGTTACCGGCGTCTCCTGTCTGTAGTCCTCTCTCTTCAGACCCATTCCACGTCAGCAGCTTCTGCCCGACTCGTCGATCATCCGACGGATGCGTGCATTCAGCTCATCAGCCTGCATCAGCTCTTCCAGCGTCAGGTGCATGCGGTAGTGCCAGTAGTTGAGCGGGTTGGCAGGTACATTGATACGTTCGCGCTCCACATCCGGACAGCGCAACTGTTCGTCGGTCGACATCCAGTCCTGCCAGCTCAGGATGCACAGCATCGACGGGGAAGCCAGCTGACGTCTCAGGATAGCCTCGCACGTCGCTCCATCCACATCCGACGGGGCAGAGCCCTGACGTTGCAGCACCCAGTGCCAATAGTCATCCGTCAGGGCAGGCGTCTCACGCCACCACCCCCGCAAGGTTGTCATGTCGTGGGTCGACACCGTGCAGACGGAGCTGTAGGGATAATGCGGCACATCGGCAAAGGCCAAGCCGGGAGTCTTCGGCATCCGTTCAATCTCCAGGCTCAAGATGCGCAGCTGCTCCATCACCCAGGGCACACATGCCGGAATCATTCCCAAGTCCTCCGCACAGGAAAGCATCGGGGTGCACTGTGTCAGCAGCGGCAGCTTCTTCATCGCCTCGTGATACCAGAAGTCGTTGTGACGTTCGTAGTAGAAATGATGGTGCAGCCGTGCAAAGGCTCCCTTCTCATAGCGGTTGAGACGGCTGTAGAAATAGTCGTCCTGTGCCTGGATACGCGGATGGAAACGGTTCGGCTGGTACGTGTCGCGAATGAAAAGCACGTTGCTGATCAGGGCGTACAGTCCGTCACGCAGACGCAGGCTGCGGGCATCCTCCTTCCCGGCAAAATGTGCCTCTACCTGACGTTGGGTGGCATACTCGGGATACAGCTCATACCGCCCGTCCCAGCTGGGATGGACAAACTCTTCCTTCACGATGACGGCATCATTGCCGAACGTCCGGTTCAGCAGCTCGTCGTCGATGTAAGGCTTCGTATAGAAGTCTTCACGGAAAGGCAGTCCGAAGCTCTCAATCTCCTGCGGCGAAAGCGGGAGTGCCGGGACGAAGTGTCCCAAGAGCCCGTGCACGGCATGCGAAGGAATTTCCCAGATACGGAAGAATCCCAGGACGTGGTCGATGCGGTATGCCGTGAAGTATTCCGCCATCTTGCTAAACCGGCGCACCCACCAACGATAGCCGTCCTGTGCCATCCGCTCCCAGTCATACGTGGGGAGTCCCCAGTTCTGTCCGTTCACCGAGAAAGGGTCAGGCGGCGCACCTGCCTGTCCGTTCAGGTGGAAGTAATGCGGTTCCGTCCATGCCTCCACACTGACCCGGCTGACTCCGATGGGAATGTCGCCCTTCAGAATGACACCGTGCGAACGTGCATAATCGCTCGCATTCAGCAACTGGCAGTGGAGCTGGTACTGCATGTAGTAAATGAGGGCAATCTCGTCATGAGCGGCACTGCCGGGAGCCGCCAGCTTCTCGATGGCTTTCCGACTGTAGACGGCATAATCTCCCCATTCCGAGAAATCGGGCGTCCCGAACTTGTCACGCAGGTAGCAGAATGCCGCATAAGGACGCAACCAGTCTTCGTTGTCGGCAAAGAACTTCCGGTAAGCCTCTGTCTTCAGGACCGCTGCCCCCTCTTCCGCAAACTTCAGACGAACGTACTCCCACTTCGCCTGGTTTACCCGTTCGTAGTCCACATCGGGCAATGCATTCAGCTCGACACGCAACTGCTCGAACCCGGCATTCTTTCCGTCATCCGCCAGCTTGCCCAGCTGGTTCAGGTCAATGAACATCGGGTGAAGCGCATAGATGGAAATGGCTTTGTAAGGATAAGAGTCCGTCCACCGGTGAGTCATGGTGGTGTCATTGATAGGAAGTATCTGGATGGCCTGCTGATGGGTCAGTACCGCCCAATCGACCAAACGTTTCAGATCGCCGAAGTCCCCTACTCCGAAGCTCTGTTCCGAACGGAGTGAAAAGACTGGTATCGCCGTTCCCGCCAGACGGAGGAGCGGCAAGTCGAACGGTATTTCGGACTCAGGCAGGACCAAGCCTTCCCCCCGTCCCGGCAAATATTGCCACTGATGATTGTTGCCCTGCTCCCAATGCACTTCACCCTCCGGACTGACCAGAATGAACTTGTACTCAAAAGGCACGGTCAGTTCGTCTGCCGGAACAGCAGCCACCCACTGATGAGGGGCCAACTGATGCATCTCCACGGCACGGCACACCTCCCAGGCTCCCAGCACTCGGTGACTACCGACCAGTTTCATCCGCCACCCGAGAGCCGGCAACATGGGACAAGTGGCACGGAAGACCACCTGCTTTGTCCCACCGGGAAGCATGACTTTCTCCTCAACCTCTCCCTGACGGGCAACGAATGCCGAGGTGAAAAAATAGGCATCCGACGGGATGTCGCACCAGTCATCAAACACCCGGCAGGTCTTTGCCACACCGGGCATCAGATAATGAGGCGCCAGATGCCACTCCCGGCGTGTGCAATGTCCGCCGGCAAACACACAATAATAATAAGGTATAGGCTTGCCTCCCTTCGGAAGCTCTGCATCCCCGGTCCAAAGCGAACCGTCATCCGTATGCAGGTCGACGTTCCTGTCAGGCAGAACGACCTTCAGGCTTTCTCCCCAGACCGTACGATAATGAATCTGAAACGTTGTTTTCATCGTATTTGAGATTATGAATGATGACAAAGATAAAGCCTTTTGACGGAAAAAGGCACTTCCTTGCACATTTTTTACGCCAAACCTTTGCGGTATTCAAAAAAAGCCTTACCTTTGCAACGCTTTTGAAAGGAAGCACTTCTGCAAAGGAGTTTGGAGAGGTGGCAGAGTGGTCGATTGCGGCGGTCTTGAAAACCGTTGTACCGAGAGGTACCCGGGGTTCGAATCCCTGTCTCTCCGCAACAAACGCTGAAAATCAGCAGATTGCAAAACAAACACCCAGTTTTACACCCAAGAATGTAAAGTCGGTGTTTTTGTTTTATTTAAGATAATACAACCACTACATAATAAAAGAGTAGCGATATTAAAAGAATCCGATGAGAAAAGACTAATATTTATCTATCCATTCAGTTTGATTTTTCAGGACTTTACATCGTCCTGAAAGTATTTGTTATTGTATTCCAACGTCAGGAGTGGATTATAATACAAGTTTTTTGTGTGGATAGAATTTCGTTTTGCTTAATGTACGAAAGTACTTATCTATAAACGCATGAAATATTAGCACAATGAATCATTGGAAATCAACTTTGGCCGTGATAGGAATAGGCCAACTCATATCTATTTTAACAAGTACGATTGTTGGCTTCTCCATTATTTTTTGGATTAGCAACGAATTTAAATCCCCGACAGCTTTATCTCTGGCTATTTTAGCTGGATTTTTACCACAATTTGTATTAGGCTTGTTTGCCGGGGTCTATGTTGACAGATGGAATCGAAAGAAAACGATGTTTTATTCGGACTTGTTCATCGCGTTCTGTACCCTATGTCTTTTTATTGTGATAACCAAGGGTTATAAAGACCTTTCTTTTTTTTATCTATTGACTGCTTGTCGTTCAATAGGCAGTACGTTTCATGCACCTGCTTTACAGGCAAGCATCCCTCTACTGGTTCCCAAGCACCATCTTGTCAGGGTATCAGGTTTGTACCATTCCATTCAATCCTTCAGTGAGGTGATAGCTCCCGTTGTAGGGGCAAGCCTCGTTGTTTGGCTTCCCATACAGTATATTCTGCTCATAGATGTGATCGGAGCTGTTGCTGCTTGTCTGACCTTACTTTGTGTCCAGATTCCTTCTCTTCAAAAAACGAAAGTTCTTCCAGATTTCAAAAAAGAACTGACGGAATGTTGGCATACCTTGCGGCGTACAATGGGCATTTTGCCTTTATTCGTATGCTTTACGCTGGTGACTTTTGTCCTTATGCCTGTTTTTACGTTATTTCCTTTTATGACGCTTCTGCATTTCAACGGAAACATTTTGCAAATGGGAGTTGTGGAAATGGGTTGGGGCTCAGGGGCATTGTTGGGCGGTTTAGTACTTGCCTGTAAGGCTTTGAAAAGCAAGCAAACATTAGTGATGCATACGGCTTATGTGATATTGGGATTGTATCTGATTAGCGCCAGTTATTTACCATCAAGCGCATTTATAGGTTTTGTTTGCCTAACATTTACAGGAGGCATAGCCTATTCCATTTACCATGCGCTTTTCATCGCTATTATTCAGCAGAACTTGGCTTCGGACATGCTTGGACGGACTTTTTCTCTCATCTTTAGTTTGAGTACCTTTCCATCAATGCTGGGTATCGTAGCTTCAGGATATTGGGTGGAAGCATGGGGTATCACATCCGTCTTTATGATCAGCGGATGGGTTATCTTTCTGATTGGAGTGGGTGCAAATTTTATTTCTTCAATCAAGCAGTTGGATAATTACGCATAGTATTATTTATTAAAGAATTATTATATGACAAAGAAAGAACACACTACGATTACAGAGTTATTTCAAGTTTTGGACTTGTTGGAAAGCCTGGACATGCAGTTTTGGTTGGATGGAGGCTGGGGAGTGGATGTCTTGTACGGACAGCAAACCCGCTTGCATAGAGATATTGACATTGATTTTGATGCCAATTATACAGACCAACTCCTTGATCTTTTGCAGGAGAGAGGATATCAAATTGAAACAAATTGGTTGCCCACCCGTGTGGAACTGTATAGCAAAGAATTAGGCTATATTGATATCCATCCTTTTGTCTTGAATGCGGACGGCACTTCCAAACAAGCCGACTTGGATGGAGGCTGGTATGAATTTCAACCGGACTATTTTGGAACAGCAGTCTTTGAAGGCAGAAGCATCCCTTGCATTTCTGCAAAAGGGCAACAAGTATTCCATTCGGGCTACGATTTAAGAGAGAAGGATATTCACGATTTATCTATAATTAAACAATGTATAACAACAATGAGCCTAACAATTAGATAAGAACAAGAAAATGACAGAAAAACAAATTGTCTGGTATATCTTACTTACAGAAGTAAAGATAGACAGTGACACCCAGTCTGTCACATCCCTGAGTGTAGCTCCATTGGCAGTCTTGCCGGAATTCCAGCGTAAGGGAATTGGGGGGGGATGTTGATTCAGTAAGCCCATCAGAGGGCAGCACTTTTGGGTTACGGCACAGCAGTCGTATTGGGGCATAAAGAGTATTATCCTCGATTTGGCTATCGCAAGGCTATCGATTTAGGAATTGAATTTCCTTTCGAAGTCTCTCATGAATATTGCATGGTGGCTGAATTAATACCTGGAGCTACTGAGAATGTGAAAGGTATGGTTTGTTATCCAACTGACTTTAAATAGTTTAACAAGTAAAATTCATTATATAACTCGGACTGGGTATTTCAATTTCCCAGTCCGTATTCTGATAGTACTTATTCAATTGGAAGATTGTGTTGCTTCAAGAATGAAAGTTTATCCCAATACCCTCTTTGAAAGACGATTTTGTTATCTTTTACATGAAAAAATCCGCATCCACGAAGTCCAAGAGAGTCTTTCCATTCCATGATAGCCCATTCGCCATCTTCAAAAATATTTTCCACCATACAAACCATTTTAGCAGTGGCAAATTCATTCACAAACATTTTGTAGATTGATTCTTTACCTATTATTGGTTCGTTTGCGACTTGATGATTTACTGCATTAGTAGCATACAGCTCTGCTATATGATAAGCATCTGCTTTGTTAAAGCAATCTATCCATTTTTCCAAAACTTCTTTAGGCTTCATTTTTTATAAATTCTTAGGATTTTGATTCTGTAATAAAAACAATCTGTTTGGATGCATAGATACTTGATTTTATTAATAATAGGCTATTCTATATTCTAAATCCTCTGGATTTTTGCTCTCTCTGCACCGAGTTACGTAGATTCTGCTGTAACTTTTCCCATTGTTCCTTAAACCATTGTACTATGGGTTGTCGGTTTATGGTCAGCATAAGCTTACCACTATCCATCGGATGTTTCTCAACCCTAAAAATATCATTCTTGATGTCAAATTTCCACCTGTGTTCTTCGGAATAAATTTTGCCACTACATTGTATGGATTCTTTCTTTGTCAAGAGGTTTTCTATCATGTCTTTGGTAAACCCGATAACAGCGCATAATTTTTCCATTCTCAACATCTCTTTGAACATGGGAAACCATTTGTGGGCTTTTTCAAGCAAGGTGCTCAATCGTGATATTTCCTTGTCTTTGGCTTCAAGTTCTTGATTATGTATTCTTTGAAGATTACGAATTTGTCTGCTATGCTGTTCCTGTATTTGTTGTATCTGAATTTTTAATTCATCAGTAGCTTTGTCCCGTTTGGTAATTTCCTGATGTAGCTGCTCGATGTGATGTTCCAGTTCTTTCAGCTTACCGCTTCCGAAAAGAGAACCTACACCGCTTGCTATGGCGGTAGCAGCATTGGTGGCTGTTTTCTTTAGTTTGTCCGTGCGTATCTCTGCTTTTACCTGTTTGAGTTCCTGTTCGGCAAGGCTTACTTGTTGTTCCTTGTGTCGCTTGGTTTCCTCTATACGTTGCAGTTCGGCTTTCTGCTTCTCAATGATGAAATCATTTCGTTCCAGATGCTCTTTACCTGTGACAGCTTTTGCCTGTCCACGTTCCATCAGGAGAATATCGGAAGCAAGGGTCTGCATGGTTGCCATATCCTCGTCATTGAGCTTTCGGCTCTTTCCAGTTTCATGGTTCATCCAGTCGAATACGACATGAGCATGATAATTTGGTTTGAACCATCTGTTACCGACTTGGAAGCTCTCCTTGTCTTCTGCTTCCGGCTGACCGTTCAGCCAATGCCCTTCGTCTTTATGCAGGAAAATCTGTAGCGGAGTGATGCCCCAGCGTCTTTGGCACTCTTCACCGAATTTGCGTACATCAGCCAGTGTGGTGTCCGGTCTGATAAGCAATACTCCTTCACGGATGGGTGAGCATCCCGCCACCTTGATAATCTTTCCATTCTTTCCCTTGCGTTCCCTTTCCTTTTCCTGCATGGCACGTCCGGTCTTTTCCTTGACCATTTGCTTGATATTGTCATAATGAGTTCGCAGTTCGGGAGTGCCGAAGTCGGGATTTATCCACTGTTCGTTATCGGTGGAAAGTTCGGGAACGACATAGATTCTGGACTCCCCGATATTACGCATATACTCGGCAGTCCTTCGGTTGTGTGCCTCGCTCGATGCGATGTTGCAAGGCTTGATATGTATGCTTGATTTTGTTGCCATAGCTTCTTTCCTTTGTTTACAATTGATTTACTTTGCTCGCTTTCGCAGAGGGGTTCTTAGGGGTAACCCATAAGCGGAGATTGCAAAGAGAGGGTCACTCTTTGCTCGGGGTTCTCAGGGGTGAAACGCCCTGAGTGGGTCATTAGGGCAAAGCCCTAATCCCCTCGGGAGAGCCCACAACTACGAAAGCGAAGCGTGTAGTTATAGTGGGCTATAACCGGAAGCCTTTCGGTTTCTTGGATAGCGTATCATTCCTCTTTTCGACAGATTGCGCTTGCTCTTTCCTATCGGCTATTCGTTTCTGTAAATATTCGTTCAGATCTTTACATCCACTGTAGATTTGCGAGGCGTCACGTATATACCGGGTAGCATCATACTCCTTTCGGATTTGCTGTATTGCTTCCATTCCTGCACGGTCATTGTCAAAGAAACAGTGGATGCGCTCATAGCTTCCCAACGGATAGAGTGCCTTGGGAACATTGGCTACGGAATTAAGAACTATGTAATCCTGTCTGTCGAAGTCGGGTGATTGCGGACAGCTTTCCAGCCTTAAAGTAAGAAAGGAAAGGTAATCCATAAATCCCTCAAAAACGTAACATGTACTCCTTGGTTTTCCTGACTGTCTGATATGGGATATTTCTTTTGGTGCGATACATCCCTTGAAATATCGGTTGCGAATTTCATATCCGCCTGATATGTTCGGAAAGGCAATGGCGAAATACCGTTTGCCGTTGTGGGTGAAACGGGCTTCCTTACATTCTCTTTTCGCCAGTGCCGTGTTTATCCCTCTTTCCTGTAGGTAGGCAAGCAGGGCAGGAGAAGCCAGCAGCACAATGTCCAATTGCTGAAAACTCGGTTCGGAAAATGATTGCTTGCCAAAAGAGAAAGACACGGGACGTATGTGTGGTATCTGTTCTTCGATTTTCTGTAGAAGATAAGGCACATAGTCGGAACAGTAGAGTTCCTGTGCCAGTGCGATGATATTTCCACCTTTGCCGATTGCGAAATCATACCATTGGTTGCGCTCGGTATTTACTTTGAACGAGGGTTCTGTCTCTTCCCGTAACGGGGATTTGTACCATAGGTTAATACCTTGCTGCTTGACGGGAGAATATCCCAAACTGTACAGAAAATCCGCTATCCTGATTTGTTTTGCTGTCTGTATATCCATAATAAGATGAGTGTTTGAATAATGGTTGGAATATTTATTTCTCTTTTCGCCCGTACTTTTTTATGAAGTACGGTCTGTATAATCACTTCACTTTATCTTCGTATATATAGGATACGGTAATAAAGTGAAGCGCTTTTCTATTCCCTACAACCGCTTCGCTTTATTCTTAATATATAGACCTGCCGAATAAAGTGAAGTGATTACAGGTTATACGGTCTAATAGTGAAAGTCCGGCTTGAACGTGTATTTCCTGCCGTTCTCCTGTACTATCATCCGTTTGTTCCGGAGCATGGTGATAAGTGATACCGCTTTTTGATGGTTCAGTTTTACACCTACCGACATATATGACTTGATTAAGGAGGTTTCCAGATCCTTGTAGCCGTATTCCTCTTTCAGTCCGAAAGCCGCTTCCAGTGCTATGCGGTGCTGCTGTTCGCTAATATGTCTGTAAGGGTCAAACTTTTCCTCTTCCGGTCTTCCGGGTTTCTTCGCTTCGGGTCTGTACCCCTCTATGAGTTCAGGCAATGCATTGTCGTTGATACGGAAAGCGAAAGGCTCGAAATCCATTGCACGGATGTGCATGGCTGAAACATTGCTTATATCCCCGTTGCTCTTGTCCTTTTCCACCAGCAGAACGGTTTCCGCCTTGTTGTTCAGCTCCGTACCGATATGCCCTCTTGCGTTTTCATCGCCTTTGTTCTGGTGGAGTATCGTATGGATGTGTATCTGCCTGTCATCCGTCCACTGCATCAGTTTGGATATAATGCGTGTCGATTCTCCCGGACTGTTGATGTCATATACCATATCACGGATGCCGTCTATGATTACAAGCCCTATGTCCGGTGTATTATAGATAGCCTGTTCGACAATCCTGATACGCTGTTCGGGCGTGTATTTCCTCAAAGCGAGAAACTCCAGATGTTCATTGTCCCTGTCATCAGGAAGACCAGCAAGCCGTAAAATACGTTTCATGACTTTCAGACAGTGATAATGGCTTTGTTCCGTGTCCACATAAAGAATCTTCCTTTTTTCTTCCGGTAGTTCCGCAACATACCGCAGTACCGTACCGTTTTTCAATGCGGCGGCTACGATAGCCGATACATTGAAAGTCTTTTTACTCTTGGCTTTGCCGATGGATGCACTGAAATTGCCCAGTGTACCAATGACCGAACCTTGCACTTTTAGAATCTCAGGTGCTTTTTCGTAGATTTTCGACAGACTCAGGCGTGAAGCTTGCCAAAGGATTATTGCCTGTTCTGCCGAAATCTCCTTTATTTCTTTCATATAGTCCATAAGCATACCTCCCATTATTTCCGTCCTCCTGTTTTCTTCCCGGCAAGCTCAAGAGCCAATTCCGCATCTACGATAATCTTGCGCCCTATCTGGGTAATCGCCTTGTCTATCTTACCGCTTTTCTTTATGCGGTTGGCAGTGGGCAGACTGCACCCGAACAGTTTGGCTATACCGAGTATTCCGTACACATACTTCTTTTCCGTGTCTGTAACGGGTTGCGGCAATGCTTCGGCCTGACCTGAAGCGTGCTTACTCAGGAATATGAATTCTTCGCCTGTCATCTGCCAGACGGGTTTTGATAATAATTCTTGGATATTTGTCATCGTCCAATCTATTTAGTCGTTAAACAATCAGCCCTGCGCACTGGCTGTTATTTCTGTTCTCGAACGATGCAAAATTAGGTAGGGTTATGAGTGGTAAGGATGGGGACGGTACAAACTGAATATCATTGTATCTTATTGAATATCAGAAAATAAAAATACCACTCAAAAATTATTTTGAGTGGTAAAAGTGGAACTTTCGTAAAGTATCAGGATATATTACGGATTATCTGAATATATGTTCCATTTCCTTGGCGAAATTTTGGTTGCTGTCACTGGGGAAATCTGAAACAGGCTCCTTGTACTTGGATTTGTAGTAGCTGTCGTCAATATCCAGCAGTTTCAGTATTCTGTCTTTCCATTTGTCCCTGTCCTGTTTGGAGAGTTTCTCGCTCATCAGGAATATCAGATAGCATACACGTATTTTCTCTCTCGGTTTTATTTTCAGCTTACAGTTGCAGGGGTGAAGATTCATATTGGCATAGAAATCCAGTGCGGAAATTTCTTCGAACTGTTCTCCTATGCACACCTCATGAATGAGCGAAAGTAATTTCATGCTGAAATATTCCTGTTGTTCTTCTGTCGTTTCCTGCTGACTGATTGGCTCGCTTGATTTATTCTCTTGCTTTCCGTCAGGAATGTATTTCTTCAATATATCCAGAAAAAGGCAGCTTTGACGGTATATGTCCGCACAACAGTTCTTCATGTATTGGAATGCCTCTGTTCTTGCAGCCTTTTGCTGATCATAGAGTTTGTTCAGTTTGGCTTTTTCCCTGTCATATTCAGCCTTGCAGCGTTCATATTCTTTCTCTGCCTGTTTTTCCTCTTCGGCTGTATGCTCCCTGTAACCAATGGAATCATACCTGTTGTTGGCTTCATTCAGCGGCTTGCTCAGACTTCTTGTAACATCCAGCTGGGCTTCAATTTCCTGAGAATACCTTTCCATGTGCTGATAGCAAGCACGTTCTATGGCTCTGTCACTTAACGGGCGTATCTCATAAGCCTGTATGCTCTTTTCTATTTCAGTTTTCAGGCTGTTGAGTATCAAGGTGTATTGCTCTTTTTGCTTGTCAAGCACCAGTTCAAGGATAGCGGCTTCAAAGGATTTCATGTCATTATACTCCTGATAGAAATCCGATATGAATTTCTGCCTGTCAAAAGAAAAAGCGTAATTATCTATATAGTCTCTGTATATTCTGTTGAGTTCTCCATATTGGGGAATCATCGTCTGTATCTTTCCTGCCATATACTTTATATTATGGGTTCTTGTCCTTGTCAAGGAATAAGGTCAGTTCTTCTTCCACTTCTTCTATACTCGGTAGGGCAGATTTCAGATTTTCGGGTACTGCCTTGCTCAATTGATAGTCGCTGATACCTATCGGCTGGTCATATCCAGCCAAGGCATATTGTGCCACGACCTCATCCTTACCCCTGCACAGCAAAAGACCGATGGTCTTGTTATCATTTTCTCCCCTCAGTTTATCATCTACAACATTGATATAGAAATTTAACTGCCCTGCATATTCCGGTTTGAATGGCGTTGCTTTCAATTCCACGACAACATAGGCATGGAGCTTGATATTATATAGGATCAGGTCGGCGAAAAAGTCACTGTCCCCAATCTGGAAATGTTTTTGTCTGGCAACAAAAGCAAAGCCGTTACCCATTTCCAGCAAGTAACGGGTTACATGCTTTACCAACTGTTCTTCTATATCCCTTTCGTCAGCCTTTTCCTTTGCTCCTGCCAAGTCAAAGATATACGGGTCTTTTAACAGATAATTGGCAAGATCGCTTTGAGGTGCCGGAAGTGTGGCAGTGAAGTTGTTTACCTTGTTACTCTTGATTTGTCTGTCATACAGATTACTTTCAATCTGCATTTTCAGCACATTACTGCTCCAACCCATTTCTACAGATTGTTTCATATACCAATACCTTACGCCCAATGGTAGCGGATTATTGAGTATGACCATATGGCTTGCCCAATTTATTCTTGCAATCGGTGACGCCAAGAATAAATCTTCTATATCCTCTATTTTTATTTTATAGATGGTTGCTACTGTTTTTGCTACATTCTGAAATTGCGCAGGAACCTCCTGCGTAATTTCTAAAGATTGATTATCAGCTGATTGTATTTGCGCAGGAAGCTCCTGCGTAAATTGTCCGCTATTGAGCTTAAGGACTTCATTAGTAATGTTTTGAATATTTGGGACCGACAGTATTGAATCTGCTTCAATAAAACTACGAAGTACATTTAACGGATATAAACGGGCAAACTGGCACATATAAGTAAGATTACGTTCCGAATATCCCTTCTTTTCAGGATAATTGAATCTGATTGCCTGTGCCAATTTTTTGATAATTTTACCACCCCACCCATGTAGGTGTTGGTGGTACAGTATATAATTCCCCATTTTCCAGTAATGGAACAACATCTGGGCATTGGCTGCGGTAATGAGTCGGACTTGTGCCTGTTCTATTTCCGAACCGACAGCATGGACAAAGGCATCAAAATGACCTTTCTTTATATTATGTTCGTTGTTATTTTCCATATCACTAACTATTACTTAACAAAGATAACTCTAATAATGGATAATCTGTGAAACTGACTGATACTTTTAGAGTTGGTTAAACTTGTTCATTGCATTGGCCTTAATATCGTCTGCTATGTCAATGTAAGGCTTCATGGCTTTATAATCACTGTGCCCTGTCCATTTCATTACAACCTGTGCAGGAATACCGAGAGCCAGTGCATTACAGATGAATGTCCTTCTTCCTGCATGTGTGCTGAGTAATGCGTATTTCGGTGTAACTTCATCTATACGTTCATTTCCTTTGTAGTAGGTTTCACGTATAGGTTCGTTAATTTCTGCCAGTTCTCCCAGTTCTTTCAGATAATCATTCATTTTCTGATTGCTGATAACAGGCAATGCCATGTGGTTTTCAAAATGGATGTCCTTGTATTTTTCAAGTATGGCTTTACTGTACTTGTTCAGTTCAATACTCAGACTATCTGCCGTTTTAACGGTGGTGACTTCTATATGGTCGGACTTGACATCACTTCTCTTTAGGTTACGAACATCTGAATAACGCAGACTGGTAAAGCAACAGAACAGGAAAACATCCCGGACACGTTCCAGATACTGTTTGTCTTTGGGTATCTGATAGTCTTTTAGTCTGTTCAACTCTTCCCATGTCAGGAAGATTACCTTCTTGGGGGTGGTTTTCAATTTCGGTTTGAACGTATCGTATGCTATATTCTGGTGATAGTCTTTCTTGAAGCTCCATCGCAGGAACCATTTGAGGAATCCCATTTGTTTACCGATGGTACTGTTTCTCATGTCTTTTTTGTCACGCAGGAAATTGATATACTCGTTCAATCCGAACTCATCGAAATATTCAAAGGTCACATCTTCCTTGAACTCCTTGAGGTGATTTTTAACGGCTGCAAACTTTTCGTATGTGGATTCAGTCCAGTTATTCTGATTGCCGCATTCTTTTACAAATTCATCGAACACCTCCCAAAAACTTATCTGTGCTTCTTCCTGCTGTTCTTCGTTGGCATTCTTCATCCGCAGGTTGAATGCATCCTTTAGTTGTTGGGTAGTTGGCATGGTTTCCTGTACCTCAAACTCCTTGAACACATTTTGAATTTCGGCATAGTATTTCAGCAGATCGGCATTGATTTCAGATGCACTTTGCTTTAATTTGTTGGTACACCCGTTCTTTACTCGCTGCTTGTCGGAATCCCATTTGGCTACATCGATGCGGTAACCCGTTGTAAACTCAATGCGCTGGCTTGCGTATATGACGCGCATACGGATGGGGACATTCTCCACAATTGGCACACCGTTCTTTTTCCGGCTTTCCAATGCAAAAATGATGTTTCGTTTGATATTCATAATTGGGTGCGTTTGAAATTCTACACCCAAATATACACCCAATATTTGGAATAGCAAAAGATATTCAGAAAGATTTAGATTTACTATGTATTCCAAATTGTGTGTGATTATCAGTAATTTGCAATTTTATGATATTTCTTGAATGTATAGGTTCGAGAGCCTGTCTCTCCGCTGATAAGAGCCTGAGTTTTTCAAACTCAGGTTTTTTTTTGTAACAGACAATAAGCCTCCCAAGCGAGGGCTCAGTTTATTCTCCTGAGGATTTCATCCATTGCAAAAGCAAATCTTCTACTTCTTTTGCACCTATTTCCCTTGCTAAAGCAAGAGGGGTGTTGCCGTTACTATCTTTTACATCAAGGTCTGCATGATATTCTAAAAGCAACTTCACCAGTTCAATGTTATTATTGGCAATAGCTTCCATAATCGGATATACTTTATATATATCGTATGGACTTTGGTAACCGTTTACATCAATGCCATGCTCCAGCAATATGCGGGCTAACTTTACGTTAGACAATTTACAAGCGTATGTCAGGAGCGTCAGCCCGTATTCGTCACTATATAATCTGTTATTAATGTCCTTATACCTGGTAAGGGCATATTTCAGTACATCCTCTTTATCAAAGTAAATCGCCGTATAGAATATGTCAAACTCATAAAAATCGTTACCCATTGCCATAGGTTCATCTTTTCCTGCCAGCAACCGTTTTATGGTTGCCATATCATTGTCACGGCAGGCAACCCCCAACGGATAAAGTTGATAGGTTACATCCCGTATCGTATCTTGCCGCAATGGATTTGCTTTCACGCTATCAAAGCAACAAAAAAACGCTGCAAGAAAAAGTAATGTCCAATTTATTATCTTCATATTTACTTTTTTAAGTCGAACATTAATGCTAATGTATTAATAAATGCACCTTTAGGTGTAGGATATTTCGATAACCGACATTCGGCAGGTGTGTTTCCTAATCTCTAATAGCTGCACCCTATGAATCATCCAACGAAAGATAGCCTTCCGGCAGCGTGTATTCCCTTGTGGGTTTGGGATGCCGCACGTACACCATTTTTACCTGACCGTCTTGGGAGAGTAATAATACAATAGAAGGATGGTCCGAATAGTCTATCCGGACGTAAGCTACACCATCCTTTTCTTCCTTGAAAAGAACGATGCGACCCTGTTGTTTCTGAGCCTTATCCATGTCGCAGAGTTTTGCTCCATGCGCACAAAGATAAGATAAAAGCATTCACTTCTGAACGACCGTTCAGAAGTATTGCGGTTAAAAATATAAAATGAAATCAGACCTTCAGTAACGAATAGATGTAATGGAAGTTTTTTCCCAGCTCATCCACATTCAGACCGTTCAAGAACGCTTGCTCGGAAGACAGCCCGAAAAACATCTGCCGGAACAGGACCTCCGCTTTCTTCACGTCCGTGCCACTCCTGAATTCTCCGCTGTCTTTCGCTTTCCGAATGACTCTTTAACCCAAAATCGCACCAGACTACTCGATGTCCTGCCTGGTTGCAAGCGCAGAACACCCGAAGTCTGATGCGATTTGGAAGTTACCTCACTCTACCCGGAAGTCCGCCTGTCCGCGTACATCGGCAGAAGAGGCACAGACATAGACATCGAAACGTCCGGGCTCTACCACCCAGTCATGGCTCTTTGCCGAGAAGAAGGACAGCATCGACCGGTCAATGGAGAACTCGACGGTCCGCGTCTCACCGGGCTGCAACTCGACCTTCTCAAAGGCTTTCAGCTCTTTGGCAGGACGTACTTCCGAGGGTTTACGCTGTCCGATGTACAACTGCACCGTCTCTTTCCCGGCACGGTTGCCTGTATTGGTAATGTCCACGGACAGGACAATCTTGCCATCCGAAAGGGTCTTGGAGGAAAGGCGTGGCTTGCCATACTCAAACGTCGTATAACTCAATCCGTAGCCGAAAGGGAACTGCGGTTTCACCTTGTGGGTGTCAAAGTGACGGTAACCCATGAAGATGCCTTCCTTGTAGTAGACCTGCTTATTTACGCCCGGATAGGCTTCCGCTCCATATTCCATAAAGGGATAGTCTTCGAGACGTCTGGCAAAAGTGACGGGCAGTTTGCCGCTGGGGTTCACCGTACCATCGAGCACACGTACCAGGGCTTCTCCTGCCATGGAACCCAGGTACCAGGCATGGACAAATCCTTTCACCTCGTCAATCCAAGGAGTGGCAAACGCATTGCCGCCAAAGGTACATACAATGATGTTCTTCTGGATGGCTGCCAGTTCCTGAATCAGCTCATCTTGTCCGAAAGACAGGTGGTAGTTCTCCCGGTCGGAGTTTTCACAATCCTGCCGGCAGTTCTTGTTCATGCCGCCAATGAAGAGGATGAGGTCTGCCTGACGGGCCTTCTCCAGCGCCTCTGCCTTCAGCTGACGGCTCAACGCCGGGTCCACCGGGTCTACCTTGTCATACATGGTTCTACCCGAACTGTAGCCTTGGGCATAATCAATCTTTGCTCCAAACCGTTTTTGCAGACTCTCCAGCGGAGACCAGTCGTGCAGGGTCTTCAGTTCCGAAGAACCGCCTCCCTTCGTCAGGGAACGCACGGCATTCTCGCCCACCACCAGGATACGCTCATACCGATTGAAATCCAAGGGCAGCATGTCCTCCGCATTTTTCAGCAACACGATACCTTCCTCACCAATCCGCAGACAGGCATCATAGTGCGCCTCGGAACACAATGAACCAATGACCTTCTGCCGATTCATCGACGTACGGAAAATCGTACGCAGGACTCGCGTAGCCTTGTCGTCAAGCACCGACATCGGTATCTTGCCTTCATCAATCAGCTTCTCGAACTTGTCCGCCAGGTAATAGTCGTCGTAACCGAACTCTGCCTCCTTCACCTTCCCGTCAGTAAAGGTTCCCATCTCGATGTCCAGTCCGCCGGTAGCCGCCTGCCAGGTGTCCGTCGTGCCGCCCCAATCGCTGATGGTTGCTCCGTCAAAGCCCCAGTCACGTTTCAGGATGCCGTTCAGCAACGAGTCGTTCTGACAGCAATGTATCCCGTTCCAAAGGGGATACGACGGCATCACCGTCCACACGCCGCCTTCCTGCACCGCAGCCTTGAATGCCGGCAGGTAGATTTCATGCAGCGTACGCTCGTCCACATTGACATTGACGGCAAAGCGGTCAATCTCCTGATTATTCAACGCGAAATGCTTGAGGCAGCATGCGACCCCGTTTGCCTGCGCACTCCGGATGTAAGGCACAATCATGTGTCCCGCCAGGTACGGGTCCTCCCCCATGTATTCAAAGTTGCGTCCGTTGAGCGGTGTACGTGCCATGTTCACGCCGGGGCCCAACATCACGTCCTTGCCCCGGAAGGCAAACTCCTCGCTCACCGCATTGCCATAGACTGCCGACAGCTCCGGATTCCATGTGGCAGCGAGGCACGTCAGCGACGGGAACGCTACCACCGAGTCATTGGTCCACCGCGCCGGCTTCCACGTGTTCCATTCCAACTCTTCACGTACCCCGTGAGGTCCGTCGTCCATGTTCAGCTGACGGATACCCAAACGGGGAACTCCTGCCGAAGTGAATTTGCTCTGTGCATGCAGAAGCTGTATTTTCTCGTGTGTCGTCATGCGGCTCAGCGCATCCTGCACCCTCACTTCGAGCGGTTGTGAGTCATCCAGATACGCAGGGACCTGCGCCAGGGCAGAGGCTCCCATCATCAGGGCCATTGCCATCATCTTCAATCGTTTCATAGTACTCATATAGCTAATTGTTCGTGATTACAAGTCGTCCGGCTGCAAGCATCGGACTTACAGCCTCCAGCCGGATTGGTCCGGCATCCTTATCTTTCCGGATAACCACCAGTGCCTTGCCGAAGAAGGCTTTGCGGTGGTCAGCCTTGAAACGTTCCATACTGGTCGGAGAGCCATTGTCCACACCGATGACAGTCCCTCCGGATACGCTGAACCGCAAGTCATCTTCCGCCCAGGGGCAGAGGTTGCCGGCTTCGTCCGTGACATACGCATTGACAAAGGCGGTCGTCTCGCCTTCATAGTCCACTTCAAGCCGGATGCGGGCAGGTGCTCCTGCGGTACGGATGGACGAGGAACGCACTTCCTGTCCGCCTTTACGCGCCACCACTTTCACTTCACCGGGCTCGTAGGCGACCCGCCAGGCTACGTGGTACTGGTGGCTGTCCTTTTTGGAGCGTACGCCCCGGCTCTTGCCATTGACAAACAGCTCCACTTCATCGGCGTCATTGTAATAGCACCAGAGGTCCACCGTCTGTCCTTCCGTCCAGTTCCAGTGAGGGAACAGGTGCAGCACGGGACGGTCGGTCCATTCGCTCTGATACATATAATAGATGTCTTTGGGGAAGCCCGCCAGGTCGATGATGCCAAAGTAACTGCTACGGGCAGGAAAGCCGTAAGGAGTCGGCTCGCCAAGGTAGTCAAAGCCCGTCCAGATGAATTGCCCGGCACAATAGGGCGTATGCTTGACAATGTCCCAGGTCTCTTCGTGGGTCGAGCCCCACGGGACGTGCTGGTTGTCATAGGACGAGCACATCATCGACGGGTCCGTATAAGGCTTGTCCCAACGTTCCGGAGCGATGAACAGGCTGTCCGACGGCATCCGGAAATAGCCGCGTGTCTGCAGGGCCGAGACACTCTCGGTGAGCAGGAACGGTTTGCCAGGGAAATTGCGCGGAACATCTTTGATCCACTCACGATGGTAATTGAAACCAATGAGGTCGAGCGCACCGCTCTTGAAGAGGTGATTGTCGGGAGACGGTTCATTGCATCCTGCCGTGACGGGACGTGTACGGTCATACTTCCGCACAATCCCTGCCAGGTGCAGGGTCAGCAGTGAGTTGGGAGTCAGTTCCTCGCCGTGTGCCAGCGTGGAGTCATCGTGTCCGGCGTTCAGAAGGAGGTTCGCCTGTTCGAGCGTCAGCTCATCGGCACCGACACCGCTCCACTGCTCCAGTACCTCGTTTCCGATGGACCACATCAGGACAGAGGGGTGGTTACGGTCCCGCAGGAGCAGGTCCGACAGGTCCCGTTCGTGCCACTCGTCAAAGAAACGGGCGTAGTCATTCCGGGTCTTCCGACGACGCCACATGTCAAAGCTCTCGTCCATCACGATGAACCCCATCTCATCGCACAGGTCCAGCAGTTCGGGCGCAGGAGGATTGTGACTGCACCGGATGGCATTGCACCCCATCGCTTTCAACTTCACCAGCTGACGGCGCATCGCGTCTTTATTCACCGCCGCTCCCAGACAGCCCAGGTCATGATGCAGGCACACGCCATTGATTTTCAGATTGCGTCCGTTGAGCCAGAAACCGGTCGCAGCATCAAAGCGGAACTCACGGAACCCGGTCCGCGTGGTCACGGCATCGACAACTTCTCCATCGACCAGCACCTCTGACTTCAGGGTATAGAGATGCGGACTGTCGACCGACCACCGTAACGGATGACTTACACGCAGCGTTTGCCGCAACGACTTTGCCGACGTCACGGCGACCGTACGTCCGTCAGGGGCAAGAAGGGTATGACGGAACACCGGCCGGTGCTGACCGTCCGCATCGCCGGAAACGGCAAGCTCCACATCGACGGTACCTCCGACGTCTGTCACCACATGGACACCCCAGCGGGCAATGTGCAAGGGATTCGTTGCCGTCAGCCAGACATGGCGGTAGATGCCACAGCCACTGTACCAACGGGAATTGGGCTGGTCGCTGTTATCCACCCTGACCGCCACCACATTGTCACTGTCCGGACGGACGTAGGGCGTCAGGTCATACTCAAACGAACTGTAACCGTAGGGACGGGAACCGACCTCATGTCCGTTGACATACACGGTGGAGTTCATGTATACCCCGTCGAACGCGAGATAGTAACGGCGCTCTCCTTCCGTTGCAGGCAACCTGAAATGTTTGCGATACCACCCGACGCCACCGGGCAAGGCACCACCTCCCGCTCCTGAAGGGTTCGTTGCCGAGAAGTCACCTTCTATCGCCCAGTCATGCGGCAGCGACAACTGACGCCACCGGCTGTCGTCATAACCGGGTTGAGCCATCTCCGGCTCGTCGCCCAACAGGAACAGCCAGCCTTCGTCAAAGAGCCTGACATCGCGTGCCTGACACGCCACCGAACAGAAGGCGGCTATCAGCAGCAGGGCCTTCCGTAATCCAAGATTCCATGTGTTCATCATCGGTTCACTTTACAATTTTCACCGTTACGGCCTTTCCGTCATAGTCCACCATCGTGCCTTGGGGAGCATCGAGGTCCAGTGGCTGTGCCTTTGCCGGACTCACCACGACCACATTGAAGCGGCGCCGTTGCAACATGCCGTCGAAACGGCCCTTCCGGTCGGCAATGGTCAGTTCTCCCGTTGCCTCGTTGTAGCTGAAGCGGATGGTCGCATAATGTCCGCGCTCGTAACCATAGTTCGTATTCTCGTCCTCATAAAGCGTAAACGAAGCGTCACGTCCGGTGTACACATACAGGTTTATCAACTCGGCAGGCTTCTCATCGCTCCACTCCATCTCCGGACCGAAAGGAAGGATGCTCCCGGCAGGGACATAGACCGGGATGCGCTCATAAGGTGCCTCAGCCGTGATGGTCTGCCCGCCTGCATGGTAACGTCCGGTATAGAAATCATACCAGCCACACTGCTCCGGCAGATAGACGCTGCGGGAACGTGCCTGATAATACCCGACGGGACAAGCCATCAACGACGGACCGAACATCCACTGGTCCTTGATGTCATAGACGTTTGCATCGCCATTGAAATCCATCACCAGGGCACGCATCATCGTATAGTCCCTGAAGTGGACGGCTCCTGCCAGGCTGTAGAGGTAAGGCATCAGCCGATAGCGCAGACGGTCATACCAGACTATGCTCTGATAAGCGGGATGGTCCTCGGGAGCAATGTTCCACACTTCACGCGTGGGCCACTGTCCGTGTGTACGGAACAAGGGGACAAAGCAACCGAACTGATGCCAGCGGGTCTGCAGCTCACGCCACTCCTTCAGGTCCTCGTTCTCCTGCCCGGTCGAGTCAAACAGTTTTTGAGCAGCCACGTAACGTTTCTCCACACAGAAGCCGCCCTGGTCCATTCCCCAGAACGGGATACCGGCGAGCGAGAAGTTCATGCCGGCAGTCATCTGGGCACGCATGTCTTCCCAACGGGTCGCGATGTCACCGCTCCAGGTGGCTGTGCTGTACCGCTGTTCCCCGGCAAAGCCACTGCGTGTGAGCAGGAACACCCGTCGGTCCGGATTCACGGAACGCTGTCCGTTGTATATGGCATCGGCATTGACGATGCTGTATGCATTGAAGTATTCGGTGGAAGAACCTAATGCCGTCGGTCCG
The DNA here is from genome assembly GCF_023337025.1 of Mediterranea sp. ET5. Lineage (NCBI taxonomy): Bacteria > Pseudomonadati > Bacteroidota > Bacteroidia > Bacteroidales > Bacteroidaceae > Mediterranea > Mediterranea sp. ET5. The sequence continues at coordinate 134,879 of NZ_JAMBLN010000003.1, forward strand.
CACAACGCCTTGCGATACCACATAGGCGTGCAGTCCCTGACATTGGGTTCCGAGGCATCCATCCACCAGGCATCGATGCCTTGCTGGAACTTGGAATAGAGGTTCTCATCCATCTGCCGCCAGAACATCTTCCGCGCTCCTTCGGCATAGGCATCATAGAACGAGCCTACATAGCCCGGTCCGACCCAGTCCTTGATGGAATCTGTCACGGCTTGACGGTACATCCATCCGTGAGCGTCAAGCTCCTGGTAATTCTTTGTGGAACAATAGAACTTGGGCCAGACGGAAATCATGAAGCGCCCGTGCAGGGCATGCACGCTGTCGAGCATTGCCTGTGGGTCGGGGTAACGGACGGACTCGAACTCGTGGCTTCCCCATGCATCTTCGGGCCAGTAGTTCCAGTCCTGCACGATGTTGTCTACCGGGATGTGACGGCGGCGGAACTCTGCCAGGGTACGGAGAATCTCGTCGCTTGTCTTGTAACGTTCCCGGCTCTGCCAGAACCCCATGACCCAGCGGGGCATCACCTGTGCCTTTCCCGTCAGGGTACGGTAGCCTGCTATCACCTCGTCGAGGTCATCACCGGCTATAAAGTAGTAGTCCATGTCGCGGCTCATCTCACTCCATACACTCAGCTTGCCTTGTTCTTCCTCACTACGCGGCTGTGCGACACGCAGTCCGCAGTAGCTGACGCCGCCGTCGGGTTTCCATTCAATCCGGACGGGGATTCTCACTCCCGTACGCAGGCGGCAGGCGAACTTCCACGCATTGGGATTCCACGCCGTGCGCCAACGTTCCGGGACCACTTCCTTGCCATCGACGAATACCTTTATGTAACCGGCATAATAAAGGATAAAGTGACAGGTTACAGACCGACCGTCTCCCTCCGCCAGCAACGAGCCTTCATAGACGACCTTCGCCCCGTCCAGCTGGAAACCTTGCGGCAGGTTGGCAAGACCGCCACGGTCGTACTTCCGGCACAGCTCCGACGTCTCCGGACAAGCATATTCGAAATAGAGGCTGTCTTCCCGACGTTCCAACGTCCGTCCCGCCTTATCCGTGTAGGTTCCTGTCAACGCTCCCTCCTGCCCGTTCTTATCATATAAGGTAAAGGCGCGGTTCAGCTGCAGGTAGTCTTCCGGATTGCCGAAGCGACAGTAGGAATAGCTGTCCCAGAGCAGTCCGTAGCCCCGGTTGCTCACCACAAACGGTACACTCACCTTCGTGTTATATTGGAACAGGTCTTCATTCTTTCCCTTCATGTTCAGCTCTCCCGACTGGTGTTGTCCCAGTCCGTAGAAAGCCTCATCGACGGGACTGTCAAACTTCATCTGCCACGACCAGGCGTTGCGTTGCTGTTCGGTCAACGTGCCGACTCCGATTTCCCGCTCCGGTACCCGGAAGGGCGTGAAGACTTTTCCTCCCCGGACTGTCTCTGCCAGCAGCAGATGTCCTTTCCCGTCACGGAACACCACCCGTCCGTCGGTCTTACTGACGGTAGCACAGACAGCATGTGTCTTCACTTGCACGGCATCCTCGGTCTCGGTGACCTGAAAATCATTGAAGTCCGGTTGACTGACGACCATCAGGCTCTGCTTCACCGGGAAGTATGCTTCCGGGGTAGCTTCCACCCGGACAATCTTGTCGCCAATCACCTGAAGCCGTACCTTTCGGGCACCTTTGTCCTGCGGGGAACTGACGGTCACTGTCACCGTGTTGCCCTGTTTGACATAATCGTCGGCACGGGTCATGGAACAGACTCCCAGGAGTAAGCCGACGGTCAATAATAAATGCTTATAGCTCATATATGTTCTTTTAAACTGTTGTTTTCATTCCGTATTTAGAAAAAAGGCCTATACATTGACAAACTTACACTTTATTCTTCATTTATGAATTATCTTTCGCTCAATTTCATACATGACTTTCCCCCGGCAAACACAATTGTCCGACGGATGGAACACAAGTGTTTGATTTGCCAAACACAAGCGTTTGACCGGGTAAACACAAGCCTTTGACCTGACAAACATAGTAGTTTGATAGACCAAAGTATAATACTTAGGCAGCCTAAGTATTATACTTAGGGGGTCTAAGTATAATACCTTTCCAGGCTAAGTATAATACCTTTCCAAGCTGAGTATGATACTTACCCCTATCAAACTAATGAGTTTGGCTAGTCAAACGCTTGTGTTTACCCGGTCAAAGGCTTGTGTTTGCCCGGTCAAACGCGAATGTCTGACGGGGACGTCAGAAATGTACACCGCCTTTTTACGCACAAAGGGTGCATCGCTCATAACGACACACCCTTCTTTCCAATTCCTGATGCCATGCACCGGAGCGCATCAGCGTTTCACGCTCACCAGTGCATTCCCGTTCTTCACGGGGTTCCAGCCGTCGGTGCCTCCCAGTACCTCCTCGATGCTGTAGCCGGTGAGGTCCTTCAGCTGATGACCGAACGAGGCGCGCTCAGACGGATGGGCACCGGCTCCGGTGCTCTGATACTCGGCGTAAGTCACGGTTTCCTCGTTGCTCTTCTTGCCCCAGTTATTCCATCCGGCAGGCGCAATGTGTCCGCCCAGGTCACAACGGACAAACACTGCCTTGGCATACGGACGCCACGGACGGGACAGGGCTACTCCCTCCACACCCGGCTCGGCAGTCATCTTGCAGTCATAGAACACATAACCGTACTTCTGCTCCTTGTCGGTCGACGGAGCGGTGAGGTAGCCTTTCCCCAGGCTGTGGATGGTGCAGCGGTTGAACACTGCCGTCGACCATCCGAAGATGAAGTCCACCGTTCCTTCCACGTAACAGTCTTCGTAATACTGGCGGCAACCCTTGCCATAGGTATAGAGAGTATCCTGATTGCCCAGGAAACGGCAGCCCTTGAAGTAGGCACGGTCCGCACTCACGAAGCAGGCAACTGCCTGACCGACGCGTCCTGCCGTGTTGGCAAAGGTGATGTTCTCTGCATAGAAGTCGGGAGCATAGATGTAGCAGGTCGAAGAGCCGGACGTCGACATCTCTTCACCGAAACGGTTCTTCTTGCTGGCATAGCCGTCGTTGGTGATGATGGCTCCTTCCTGACCGATGAGGGAGATGTTGATTTTGCACTCCGGCACGATGACGCGCTCCTTGTATTCACCCGGACGGACCAGGATGGTCGTGCGGACGTTCTTGCGGAAGTCGGGCACGGCATTGATGGCCTCCTGCACGGTGAAGAAGTCACCGCTTCCGTCTTTTGCCACGACGAAGTCATAGTGACGCACATACTTGCCCAGCTCGGGAATCACCTGCTCGATGGCAGTTGCTGCCAGACCTGCCACCCGGCGTGCACCGTAGACATTGAGGTGGGTGTTGTCCTGACGGCCCTTCGGACAGGCCACACAGGTGCCTTCGGGAATCCAGCAGAAGAGTGACTTCGAGGCTTCGCGTCCCAATCCCTGCACGAGGTCATGTGTCAGCCGGTTCATGTCGATGAAGGGGACATCCATGGCAGCAGCCACGTTGCGCGGAGAGTCGAGGTAAGCCCCGTGGGTATCAATCAGCGTGTCGCCTTCGAGTTTCGTTCCTTCCACCTTCTCACGGCGCAGGTCGTCATCTGTCACAGCCTGCTTGTTGTCAAAGAAGTTCCGGCGGACGATGGAGTTGAGCAACACCGGCTTGCCTCCCTTGGCACGTGTCTCCTCGACAAATCGACGCAGGTTGGCGTCGAATGTCGTGCCGGGGTCGGTATGGCGGTCAGGCTTCGGCTTTTCGTCGTTATGCCCGAACTGGATGAACACGTAGTCGCCCGGACGAATCAGCCGACGCACTTCCTCCCAGTGACCTTCGTCGATGAAGCTTTTCGAACTGCGTCCGTTGAGGGCATGATTGTCCACCCGGACATCCTCGGTGAAGTAACCGGCAAGCATCTGCCCCCAGCCACGTTCGGGGTTGTCACCTCCCAGGGGTTTGTTTGCCATGGTAGAATCTCCAATCATGAAAACTGTAATGGTGTCGCGTTCATCGGACCGGAACGACGACAAAAGCAAAAGCGCACAAAGCGCACACATCAATTTGATTTTCATATCGTCTTTTCAGGGTTAAGTAATTCTGTTTCGCTTATCCGTTTCTCGTTACGGCTAACAAATGTAGTGATTTTGTCAGAGGATGGAGACATGACGGGCTGTAAAAGAGCGTCAGATGACAAAAAATACATACTTTCAGCCGCACAGACATCCGCCATACCTCCTGACAGGGCATAAAAACACAGAGGCACAAAGACACAGGGGAATAAAATCGCCCTGTCTCTTTGTGCCTCTGCAGATAATTCAGCCTTGCGACCTCAGCCGTCAATCAAAGCTCCACTTCAGAGCCAGTGTCGGGATGGTGTAGAAACCGTCGCGGAAGCTGAAGTTCTGGCTCAGCTCGATTTCAGTACCGATGCTGAGGTTGAATTTATCGTCAAAAGCCTTGAACTTGTTCAGGTTGACCCAGAACTGGGGTTCTGACAGGAAGATGAAGTAACCGTGAGGATTCTTCTCACGCCAGAAGTCGGCAAAACCGCTGCAGGTGAACTTGCCGTCGCAGCAGTGTACATACCAGGTTCCGGTAATCTGGAAGTTGTTCGGGTCTTCATGCTTCTGGATATACTTGTACATCGCCATCAGCGTAAAGCCCTTGGTGAAGTCGGCACTATTCCAGGAGTAAGAGGGTCCCACCAGGTAGGCATTGTCAAACGACACGGTGTTGCTCAGTCCGCCGTTATACTCGACATGGGCTGAAATGGGAGCGTCCCAGAACTTCAGTTCGCGGGAAATCTCCGTATAGGCGGAAGCCAGTCCTTTCTTGGTCCAGTCGAAGTCAACGAAGAAGTAGGTGTTTCCCCACTTGTCGGGTTTGAAGAACTCCACTGTAGCGGTAACAGGCGGACGGTCGGCATCTTCCAACTCCTGGTAAAGGGTACGACCGAAGTCGTAATGCAACTGTACATTCTGCGCTTTCAACTGGAAAGCCGCACACGCAATGAAACAAAGCAATAGGATTCTTTTCATGTTTGAATTTGTTAGGTTATGAATGCTTGAGTTTGTCAGTATCTTCTTCCGCCTACAGCAGGAACTTGAAGCAGAACAGGATGGCCATCACATACATGGGGATGGTGATTTTCTTGTGCTGTCCGCAGAGCAGGTTGATGACCACGTAACTGATGAAACCGATGATGATGCCATCGGCAATGCTGTATGCCAGGGGCATGAGAATCATGCAAAGGAAGGCAGGCAGAGCTTCGGTGTAATCGTCAAGAGGAATCTTTGCCACCGGGGCGACCATCATCATGCCGACGATGATGAGGACGGCGGAAGTGGCAGCAGCCGGAATGGACAGGAACAGGGGCGAAAGGAACAGTGCCAACGCCATGCAGACAGCCGTCGTGAAGGAAGTCAGTCCCGTACGTCCGCCTTCGTTCACACCGGCAGCACTCTCCAGGAAGGTGACGATGGTACTCGTTCCCAACAGACCGGCTGCCGTCGTACCGATGGCATCGGACATGAATGCCTGTTTGGCACGGGGAAGCTTGCCATTCTCCATCATGCCTGCCTTGGTGGCAACACCGATGAACGTGCCGATGGTGTCAAAGAGGTCCATGAACAGCAGGGTGCAGACGGCAATCAGCATATCGACACTCCACAGGTGGGTAAAGTCGAGCTTGAAGAAAACGGGAGCAATGGAAGGCGGCAGGTTGAACAGTCCGTGAAAGGTGGTCAGACCCATGGGGATACCGATAAGGGTCGTGAGGAGGATGCCCCACAGGAGTCCGCCACGCACCTTGTGCACCATGAACATCAGTGTGATGACCATACCGATGATTGCCAGCAAGGGAGCACCGGACGTGATGTGACCGAGGGAAAGCATGGTTGCGGGATTGCCCACCACAATGCCGGAATTCTGAAGTCCGATGAACGCGATGAAGAGCCCGATGCCCACGGTCGTGGCATATTTCAGCGATTCGGGGATGAGGTCAACAATCAGGGTACGGAGGTTGCTGACCGTCAGCAGGATGAAAATGATGCCCTCCAGGAAGACCGCCGTCAGGGCAAACTGCCAGGAATAGCCCATGTTGAGGCAGATGGTGTAGGCAAAGAAGGCGTTCAGCCCCATGCCCGATGCCTGCGCAAACGGAAGTTTCGCCCACAGTGCCATGATGACGGTAGCCAGGATAGCTGCCAGGGCAGTTGATGTAAACACAGCTTCTTTATCCATTCCGGTGGCGCTGAGGATTTCCGGATTGACCGCCAGGATATAGGCCATGGTCAGGAAAGTGGTAATGCCCGCGAAGAGCTCTGTCTTCACGGAATGTTTCTTCGGGTCGAAACCGAAGAGCGTAGTCAGTAGTTTCATATTACGTATTAAAAAATGTAGATGGACATCAGTTCCTAAAAAGACGAGTGCAAAGGTAGGCGTTTTTCTTTTTTAACCCTCTTCCCCACCCTACTTTTTATCCGGGAATATCCACCGAGCGCAATTAAGCCGTATCTTTGCACCCCGAAAGAAAGAATACATAAATCGTTACATCCATGATGTGGTTACTTCTGGCATTCCTCTCGGCTGCACTGCTGGGCTTCTATGACGCATTCAAGAAAGAATCGTTACGCGACAACGCCGTCCTCCCGGTCCTGTTCCTGAACACCTTGTTCTCCAGCCTGATTTTCCTTCCCTTCATCCTGATTTCAGCTTGGAGCGACAGTCTCGACGGCACCATCTTCCATGTACCGGCTGCCGGTTGGGAGGTACACAAGTATGTGTTGCTCAAGTCGGTCATCGTGCTCTCCTCATGGACGTTCGGCTATTTCGGCATGAAGCACCTGCCGCTCACCATCGTGGGACCGATCAATGCGACCCGTCCGGTCATGGTACTGGTGGGTGCCCTGCTCGTGTTTGGCGAAAGGCTGAACCTCTACCAGTGGGCAGGTGTGCTGATGGCAGTCATCTCCTTCTTCATGCTGAGCCGTTCGGGGAAAAAGGAAGGCATCGACTTCAAGCATAACCGCTACATCTTCTACGTCGTACTGGCAGCCGTCACCGGCGCCATCAGCGGACTCTATGACAAATACCTGATGGCACCCGTCAGCGACGGCGGACTGGGACTGGACCGCATGGTGGTGCAGTCGTGGTACAACATCTACCAGCTCTTCATGATGGGAGCCGTGATTGCCCTGCTGTGGCTTCCCAAACGGAAGACGACCACCCCGTTCCACTGGGACTGGTGCATCATCCTCATCTCCATCTTCCTGTCGGCAGCCGACTTCGTCTACTTCTACTCCCTGAGTCTGGAAGGTGCCATGATTTCCATCGTGTCGATGGTGCGGCGCGGCAGTGTGGTGGTCTCCTTCCTGTGCGGTGCGCTCTTCTTCCGTGAAAAGAATTTAAAAAGCAAGGTTGTCGATTTGGCATTGGTGCTAATCGGTATGATTTTCCTATATTTGGGTTCCAAATAACAAGAGTAAATGAAAAAGAGATTCCTGTCGGTCCTTGGTTGCCTGCTGTGCATCGGCGGCATGCAGGCACAGACCCTAAAAGAAATATTTGTCCACATGCCCGACACGCTGTCGCCCATCCTGACTCCCGTCAACCGGGCTGACTGTGTGGACTTCATTGCCAGCAACATGAAGGCACGGGTCACCAACCGCTTCAACCGTACGTCGGAAGTCAAGACACTCACCGATGACTACCTGCTGGCACAGGTGACCGAAAGCAGTGTATGGGAAATGCGCCGTCTCCCGCTCAACGATTCCGTGTCGGTCGTCTGCTGGGTGAAGACGGTCAAAGGACCGGTGGAGGACAGCAGCCTCCGTTTCTATTCAACGGACTGGAAAGAGCTACCGGTGAGCGATTTCCTCCCCCAACGACCCGGACCTGACGACTTCTTCCTCCAGCCTTCTGCTGAAAAGGCTGACAGCCTGAACGAGTTGCGGCGCAAGGCAGACATCACCTTCCTGAAAGCTTCGCTCTCACCCAAGGAGAACACACTATCCTTCACCTATACCACCCCGGACTATATGAACGCGGATGACCGTCAGCAGATTATCCCGTATATACGCAAGTCCGTGGTCTATGAATGGAAAGACGGAAAGTTCGTAAGAAAAGACTAAGACATACGGCAAGCACTCGCGACGAGTCGTTGCCGCCATTTCAAATAATTTGATTGATTAATAAAGGGTATGAACGACCGGCACAGTCGAGGACAACAAGCCTGACTGTTGCCGGTTTCTTCTTTGTCACCTGTCATATATGCAACAAGGGCATTCACTCCACGACGGGAGGAATGCCCTTGCACTATCATAGAAAACTTATAATTCTACGTTTATGCTTCTTCAGCAACTACTTCGAAGGGGATTTCAACAGAAACCTCTTTGTGAAGTCTTACGGTAGCCTTGTAAGAACCAACTTCTTTCACGGCATCCTTCACGAAGATAATCTTTCTGTCAATCTTGTGACCCAGCTTCTCCAGCTCTTCAGCAATCTGAATGCTTCCCACAGAACCGAAGATGGTTCCAGTAGAGCTGACCTTGGTAGCGATCTTCAACGATACGCCTTCCAACTGAGCAGCCAAAGCTTCAGCATCCTTCTTGATTTTCTCAAGTTTGTGAGCACGTTGTTTCAACTCTTCAGCCAGCATTTTCTTTGCAGCCGGAGATGCGATAACGGCTTTACCGGTAGGAATAAGATAGTTACGACCGTAACCTGATTTCACTGTTACAATGTCATTCTTGTAACCCAAGTTTGCAATGTCTTCTTTCAAAATGATTTCCATACAAATTCCTCCTTATTATTTCATCATGTCAGTTACGAATGGAAGCAATGCCAAGTGACGGGCTCTTTTCACTGCTTGAGCAACTCTTCTCTGATATTTCAATGAAGTACCGGTAATGCGGCGAGGCAGAATCTTACCTTGCTCATTCAAGAATTTCTTCAAGAATTCAGGATCTTTGTAGTCGATATACTTGATACCAGCCTTTTTGAAACGGCAGTATTTCTTCTTCTTTACATCCACTGAAGGCGGAGTCAAATATCTGATTTCGGATTGTTGTTGTGCCATGGATTAATCCTCCTTTTTAGTTGATTTTACACTTCTTCTTTTTGCAGCATATTCGATAGCGTATTTATCCAACTTGGTAGTCAAGTAGCGGATTACGCGTTCGTCACGACGGTAGTTTACTTCAAGCTTTTCAATTACAGTCGGGTCTGCTTTAAACTCAATCAGTTGATAAAAACCGGTGGATTTCTTCTCGATGGGATAAGCCAACTTCTTCAATCCCCAGTTCTCCTCATTGACAATTTCAGCACCTTCGGCAGTAAGAATACCTTTGAACTTGTCTACCGTTTCCTTCATCTGAACATCAGACAAAACGGGAGTCAAAATGAAAACGGTTTCGTATTGATTCATACGTGTCAAATTAATAGATTAATATTATGTTTTTGAAAATCGAGCGCAAAGGTAGATATTTTTCATGAACCTGCAAATCTTTGAAAGTGTTTTCTTACGAAAATAAGCCACTTACCTCCCTTTTTGTGCCGATTTGCGGAAAGTCGTCAGGCCATGGGACGGCAAGGAAATTCAGGATATTCACAAATTTTACTAACAATAGCACCTCCGACAAGAATAGTATTCGTACCTTTGCCTTAGTTGCTTAAACAATAATTTCATGACTGAAGAATTCAACTTTGACACACGCCTGATATTTGCCATACTCAACGGCAAGGTCTCGGCTGCCATCAACCGCAAGCTCTACCGCAACTTCAGACAGAACAATCTGGAAATTACTCCTGAACAATGGACGGTCCTCCTGTTCCTGTGGGAGAAAGACGGTGTGACGCAGCAGGAGCTTTGCAATGCCACCTTCAAGGACAAACCCAGTATGACACGCCTTATCGACAACATGGAGCGGATGCACCTGGTGGTGCGTACCTCCGACAAGTCGGACCGGCGCATCAACCTGATACACCTGACCCAAACCGGACGGGAGCTGGAGGAACGTACGCGCTTCATCGCCAACCGTACGCTGAAAGAAGCGCTTTACGGACTGACCGTAGAGGAATTGCGCGTCAGCCAGAATGTGTTGCGGAAGATTTTCACCAACACGAAAGAGTAACCCGGACTTTTATCACTCTACCAAATACATTACAACGATGCTCAAACAGTTCTGTAAACACATTGGCCTGATCCTTATCATCATCGGAACCCTCATCCTGCTTGGGGGATTCTTCACGCACTGCATGGACAGCAACGCCATGCTGGTGACTTCACTCGTATTTATCTTTGGCGGACTTGCCGCTTACATCTTCTTCAACAAGTACATTGTATGATACGGACAGAAGCTCGAGGCTCAGCCCCTGACATAAAAAAGACTCCGTTTGTGCCTCAGTACAAACGGAGTCTTTTTTATCAGGTAGACCTCACGAATCAGTCAACGTCCGGAGTAATCAGCTTGTAGCCTTTGCCGTGGATGTTGATGATTTCGATGGAATCATCGGCTTTCAAGTGTTTACGGAGCTTGGTGATGTATACGTCCATGCTTCGTGCATTGAAGTAGTTGTCATCAATCCAGATGGTCTTCAACGCAAAGTCACGTTGCAGAATCTCATTGGCATGTGCACAGAGCAGGCTCAAGAGTTCCGATTCCTTCGTAGTCAGCTTGGTCTGCTTGCCGTCGATAGCCAGGATTTGCTTCTGTGTGTCGAACGTAAAGCGGCCGATTTTGTATACACTGCTTTCCTTGTTCTTCTTTCCACGTACACGACGCAAGATGGCTTCAATACGGAACACCAGCTCTTCCATGCTGAAGGGTTTGGTGATGTAGTCGTCGGCACCAATCTTGAAACCTTCCAGGATATCCTCCTTCAGCGTCTTGGCTGTCAAGAAGATGATGGGGATTTCAGCATTGGCTGCACGAATCTCCTGTGCCAATGTGAAACCGTCCTTTTTCGGCATCATCACATCGAGTACACACAGGTCGAACTTAGTCTTCAGGAAAGCCTTGTAACCGGCTTCACCATCCGGACACAACTCTGCAGAATAGCCTTTTGCCTGCAAATATTCTCTCAAAAGCATGCCAAGATTCTCATCGTCTTCGCACAATAAAATGTTCAACTTCTCATCCATATAATTTAATTTTTTAATAAGGGTAATACAATGATAAACTTCGTTCCTACGCCCAACTCACTCTCAGCCCGGATGGTTCCCTTATGGTCCTGAATGATTTTCTTGACGTATGCCAAGCCCAGGCCGAAGCCCTTCACGTCATGAAGGTTGCCGGTATGAACGCGGTAGAACTTATCGAATATCTTCTTCAAATTCTCTTTCTTGATGCCGATGCCATTGTCCTCAATGGAGATGCAGAGCTTGTTGCCCTCATTCCAGGTCCGCACGTTCAGCAAGAGGTCCTCTTCCGGTCTCTTATACTTCACGGCATTGTCCATGAGGTTGAATATGACATTGGTAAAGTGCATCTCATCCACAAAAATCAACGGGTCAAGCGCCGACAGGTCGGAGGTGATGCGTCCGTTGTACTTCTCCACCTTCAGGGCAAAGGTGTGAATGACACCGGCTATCAGTTCGTTGGCATCGACCTCTTTCATCTTCAGAGTGGCTTTCTGCCGTTCGAACATCGACATCTGCAAGACTTTCTCCACCTGGAAACGCAGACGTTTGGTCTCATCGTTGATGACTCCTGATATGTGCTGGAACATCTGGGGCGACTTCCCGACAGCCGGGTCCTTCAACATCTGGGCTGCAAGCGAAATGGTAGAGATAGGTGTCTTGAACTCGTGGGTCATGTTGTTGATGAAGTCGTTCTTTATCTCGGTCAGCTTCTTCTGACGGAAAATCTGGTAGAGCGTAAAGATGAAAGTCACCAGCAGCACGAACGTGAATATCAACGACGGTATCATGAACTTCACCGAACTGTAGATGTAATCGTTCAGCGTCGGAAAATGAATCTGCACCCATCCGCGCTTTGCCGGCGGGTCATTCTGGAAGAGCACCTGCGGGATGACATGTTCCGAACCGGCTTCCTCGTAGTCGGGACAACGGTACACCTCCCGTCCGTCATTGGTCTGCACCGTGAAGTGGTAAGGGATGTCGATTCCGTTGTTTGCCAGTTCCGTCTTGATGCATTCGTCGAGTGTCTTGAAGTTCACCCGTTCCTCCAGCGACTTGTCACTGGCACGGTGCAGCAGTTTCAGTGCCACGTCGTTCACCAGGTCGCGCTTTTGCTTGAAACGTCCGTAGAACTCCTGACGCAGGTCATCGTTGGTTTCGCTCAACGACTTGCGGACCGAATCACCAAACAAGCTACCTCCGATACGGATGCGCAGGGCGAATCCGTTACCGGTCCTCACCATCTGTTGATGAACCTGAATCATGCCCGGGGTATCGGACGTATTCAGATTGCCTACCGACGAAGTCCTTTTCTTGTATCCGCTACTCATCTCTTTTTGCAAGTACGTAGCAGCCTCAGCCAGTTCCAGGGAATTGGCCGCACTGGAAAGACTGCGCTTGACGGACTCGTCAAACTGCTCCCGGCGCATTTTGATCATCTCCTCGATGTAGCTCACCTGCAGATAAAGCAAGCTGACGAACGAGAGACCCATGATGATGCCTAAAATCCAAATCGTTGACTTTTTCATAGGAGCAAAATTAACAACGCATAAATAACGTTGGCGCCTGATTAACAGATTTTACATGCCGATTCTCTATTATTAACCGAAAAGACGTTTTTAGCTGACAAAGCAGCCATTATCGCCTAACGGGCTTTCAGACAAGTGCAAAATTAATAGAAATTTAATTGGTAACCAACGTTCAGTTCTTAATTTTTTAAGGGGAATTAAATAAAAAAGCCGTTTCCTTTAACGGAAGCGGCTTTTCTAGTGTATGGATTAGTTAGAAACTGTTTCCTGAACCTGATTAATCGTCTTTTTCCTGTTTGGCTTCAAACTCCTTGATGAGCTTCTCCTGAACATCCGACGGAACCAGTTCGTAGCTGGCGAACTTCATGATGAACGAAGCGCGTCCGCCGGTGAGCGAACTGAGTGCAGTGGAGTAGGATGACATCTCTTTCAGAGGCACCTTGGCAACCAGCTTCTCATAGCCGTTTTCGCTGCTCATACCCATAATCATGGCACGGCGTCCCTGCAAATCGCCCATCACATCGCCCATCTTCTCACTCGGAACAAAGACTTCCACATCGTAAATCGGTTCCAGAATCTTCGGACCGGCATTCTTGAAGGCGGTACTGAACGCATTGCGTCCCGCCAGCATGAAGGAGACTTCGTTGGAGTCTACCGGGTGCATCTTGCCGTCATAGACAATCACACGTACATCACGGGCATACGAACCGGTCAACGGACCTTGCTCCATACGGCTCATGACACCTTTCAGGATGGCCGGCATGAAGCGTGCGTCGATGGAACCGCCCACGGTACTGTTGATGAACACCAGCTTGCCACCCCACTCCAGGTCGATCACTTCCTGGCTCTTCACCGTCACCTTGTATTCCTGACCATTGAACTTATAGGTCTCGGGCAACGGCATGCCTTCGTAGTAGGGTTCCACAATCATGTGCACTTCACCGAACTGTCCGGCTCCACCCGACTGTTTCTTGTGACGGTAATCAGCCCGGGCAGCCTTCGTGATGGTTTCGCGGTAAGGAATCTTCGGTTCTTCGAAGTTGACGAATATCTTTTCGTTGTTCTCCAGACGCCATTTCAACGTACGCAAGTGGAACTCACCCTGACCGTGCACGATGATTTGTTTCAATTCCTTCGATTGTTCCACTTCCCAAGTCGGGTCTTCCTCACGCATGCGGAAGAGGGCGCCCATCATCTTCTCGGTATCAGCCTCATTGACCGGCTTGATGGCACGCGAATATTTGAAGTTCGGATATTTGATAAAGTTGAAGCGGTTTTCACAGTCTTTGCCGTTCAGCGTGTTGCCGGTGTGCACATCCTTGAGCTTCACCGTACAGCCGATATCTCCGGCACGCAGTTCACTCACCTTGATACGGGTGGCACCTGCACAGACGAAGAGCTGGGAAATGCGCTCCTTCGAACCGCGGTCGGCATTCGAGAGGTCGTCGCCCTCATGAACGGTACCGCTCATCACCTTGAAATACTGTACATCGCCAATGTGCGGCTCCACGGCAGTCTTGAAGAAGAACAGGGAAGTCGGACCATTCGCATCGGGCGGAACCACTTCACCCCGTGTATTGAACACCTTCGGCATCTCGGAAACGAACGGAACCACATTGCCCAGGAATTCCATCAGTCGGCGTACACCCATGTCCTTGCCTGCACAGACACAGAACACCGGGAACATGCCACGGCTGACCAGACCCTTGCGGATACCCTCACGCATCTCGTCTTCCGTCAGCGAATCCTGCTCGAAGAATTTCTCCATCAGTCCTTCATCATGCTCGGCGGCAGCTTCCACCAACGCCTTGTGCCACTCGGTGGCTTTCTCCATTTCTTCTTCGGGAATATCTTCAATGATCGGTTCGCCTCCTTCGGGCTTCCAGGAATATTTCTTCATCAACAGCACGTCGATCAGGGCATGGAAGTTGGGACCTGTCTCCAACGGATACTGTACGGGGACCACTTTCGAACCGTAGATGTTCTTCAACTGCTCCAGCACGTGGTCATAATCACATTTCTCATTGTCCAGCTGGTTCACCAGGAAGATGACGGGCTTGCCCAGCTTCTCGGTATACCGGAAGTGGTTCTGCGTTCCCACCTCGGGACCGTACTGACCGTTCAACAGCAGGATGGCGGTATCGGTGACGTTGAGTGCCGTGATGGCTGCTCCCACAAAGTCGTCACTTCCCGGACAGTCGATGATGTTCAGCTTTTTGCCGTTCCACTCCACATGGAACACTGTAGAAAAGACAGAATAGCCATACTCTTGCTCTACCGGGAAATAATCGCTCACCGTATTCTTCTGCGTGATTCTTCCGCGACGTTTTATAACCCCACTCTCATAGAGTAAGGCCTCTGTGAGGGTGGTTTTACCGGCTCCATCATTGCCCAAAAGAGCAATGTTTTTAATTTCATCAGTCTGATATACTTTCATGATACCTAAGATTTAAAAGTTAGCTACTAAAAGAGTTCTGTACTCTTCTTTCTTTTTAATGGACGCAAAATAGAGATTATTATCGGGAACGCCAATTATATCGGAGTGTTACTAAACTATGTTTTAAAACATATTTACAGCTTATCCGGCTGAAAATGGGACAACAAAAACGGCTTTCCCATTGCTTCTTCCGGGAGTGATTTTCACTAACTTTGCCGCCTGAAGCTAATCATCGAACCATTTATGGCAGGCATCTATCTACACATTCCGTTTTGCAAGCGGCGCTGCATCTACTGCGACTTCTATTCCACCACGATGGAACAGCGCAAGGATGAATACATCGAGGCACTTTGCCGGGAACTGGAAATGCGACGGGACTATACGGGCGAACCGTCCGTGGCAACCGTCTATTTCGGGGGAGGAACTCCCTCACAGCTGGAGGAACGGCATTTCCATCGGGTCATCGAAACCATCGGCAACAACTACCGGCTCCGTCCGGATGCTGAAATCACACTGGAGGCAAACCCCGACGACCTTACGCCCGACTATGTCGCCATGCTCCGCCGTCTGCCGTTCAACCGGATCAGCATCGGCATCCAGACATTCAACGACGAAACGTTGCGGTTGCTGCACAGACGGCACACGGCAAGCCAGGCAGTGGAGGCAGTGCGTCGCTGCCAGGAGGCAGGATTCGGAAACATCAGCATCGACCTGATGTACGGACTGCCCGGAGAGAGCCGTGACAGTTGGGCGAACGATTTGCAACAGGCCATCGGTCTGCAGGTGCAGCATATCTCCGCCTACCACCTTATCTACGAGGAAGGCACGGAGCTGTGGGAACTGCGCCGCCGGCATCGAGTGGAAGAAGTCGACGAGGACAGCAGCCTCACCTTCTTCAGCATGCTCATCGACCGGCTCCGGGATGCAGGGTTCGAGCATTATGAAATATCCAACTTTGCCCTTCCCGGCATGCACTCCCGTCACAACTCTTCCTACTGGGACGGGACCAGGTACCTGGGTTGCGGGGCTGCCGCCCATTCCTACAACGGGGAAAGCCGCCAATGGAACGTTGCGTCACTCGACCGGTACATCAAAGACATCCAAGCCGGCAAACTGCCTTGCGAAGTGGAGACACTCGATCTGCACACCCGCTACAACGACCGCATCATCACAGCCATCCGCACCACCAGAGGACTCTCCCTCTCCACCCTGCAGGCAGAGTTTGGCAAGGAGCTTCATGACTTCTGCCTGAACAATGCCCGTCCGCACCTGCAACAAGGGACCCTCGCCATCGACGGCGACCGCCTGCACCTGACACGACAAGGCATCTTTGTCTCCGACGGCATCATGAGCGACCTCCTCTGGGTGGAGGATGACTGACCTCCCCTCCCCGACACGTATCCGGTTCACCAGCCACATAAAAAAAGAGTGTACGTCCGAATCGCTCAGACGCACACTCTTTTCTTTTATGTGGTTATCTATATCTTGAGGGGAAGATTACATCATTCCGCCCATGCCACCCATACCCGGGTTCATCGGCATTTCAGGCTTGTCTTCCTTCTTCTCGACAATGACACATTCCGTAGTCAGGAACATGCCTGCGATGGAAGCTGCATTCTCCAGTGCCACACGGGTTACCTTGGCAGGGTCTACCACACCGGCTGCATGCAAGTGCTCATATACATCGGTACGTGCATTGTAACCGAAGTCGCCTTCACCTTCACGTACTTTCTGTACAACCACTGCACCTTCCTTACCGGCGTTGGCTACAATCTGACGCAGAGGCTCCTCGATGGCACGCTTGATGATTTCGATACCGGTAGTCTCGTCGGCGTTCTCACCCTTCATGCCTTCCAAGGCGTTGATGGCACGGATGTAGGCTACACCACCACCCGGAACGATACCTTCCTCGATGGCTGCACGGGTTGCACACAAGGCGTCGTCCACACGGTCTTTCTTCTCCTTCATTTCCACTTCCGAAGCGGCACCGACGTAGAGCACTGCCACGCCACCGGACAATTTACCCAGACGCTCCTGCAGTTTCTCCTTGTCATAGTCGGACGTAGTGGTCTTGATTTGAGCCTTGATCTGGTTGATACGCTCCTGGATGTTCTCCTTGACACCGGCACCGTTGACAATGGTTGTGTTGTCCTTGGTCACGGTCACCTTGTCGGCGGTACCCAGCATCTCGATGGTAGCCTGCTCCAGTTTCAAGCCCTTCTCTTCGCTGATGACAACGCCACCGGTCAAGACAGCGATGTCTTCCAGCATCTCCTTGCGACGGTCACCGAAGCCCGGAGCCTTCACGGCACAAATCTTCAGGTTGGAACGCAGACGGTTGACAACCAATGTCGTCAAAGCCTCGCTGTCCACATCTTCGGCAATGACCAGCAACGGACGTCCGCTTTGTACAGCCGGTTCGAGGATGGGAAGGAAGTCTTTCAGGTTGGAAATCTTCTTGTCGTAAATCAAGATGTACGGACGTTCCATCACGCACTCCATCTTCTCCGTGTCGGTCACGAAGTAAGAAGACAGGTAACCGCGGTCGAACTGCATACCTTCAACGACACCGATGGTCGTGTCGGTACCCTTCGCCTCCTCGATGGTGATGACACCGTCCTTGGAAACCTTGCGCATGGCATCGGCAATCAGCTTACCGATGACCGGATCGTTGTTTGCAGAAACGGTAGCAACCTGCTCGATCTTGTCGTAGTTGTCACCTACCATCTCAGCCTGGTTCTTGATAGACTCAACGACTTTGGCAACGGCCTTGTCAATACCACGTTTCAAGTCCATCGGGTTGGCACCGGCAGTCACGTTCTTCAAGCCGACGCCGACGATAGCCTGTGCAAGCACGGTAGCAGTTGTCGTACCATCACCTGCATCATCGCCGGTCTTCGAAGCAACCGACTTCACGAGCTGGGCACCGGTGTTCTGGAACGGGTCAGCCAACTCCACTTCCTTAGCTACGGTTACACCGTCCTTCGTGATGTGGGGAGCACCGAATTTCTTTTCGATGATGACGTTACGTCCCTTCGGGCCGAGGGTTACCTTCACGGCGTTAGCCAATTCATCAACTCCTTTCTTGAGTTGGTCGCGAGCATCTATATTGAATAAAATATCTTTTGCCATAGTGTTCTGAATGTTTTTTAATGGTTCTTGTTGTTCGATGTTTCTAAGAAGTAATAACGGGGGAGTGCCTCTGCTTATCCGAGGATGGCAAGCACGTCACTCTGACGCATGATGAGGTATTTGGTTCCTTCGAATTCGAGTTCCGTACCGGAATACTTTCCATAAAGAACTTCATCACCCACCTTGACTACCATCTCTTCGTCTTTGGTTCCATTACCAACGGCTACGACTTTACCCTGCAAAGGTTTCTCTTTAGCGGTGTCGGGGATAATGATTCCACCAATGGTCTTTTCTTCTGCGGGTGCCGGAAGGATCAGCACTCTGTCTGCTAACGGTTTTACGTTCATAGTTCCTATATTTTTAGAATTTTATTATTTAATCGGTTATTTCCGCCGCCCCTCTTTTCCGGGTCGGCACTATTCTTTCAACGAAAAGTGTGCCAAAGGTGATTGGGGGCTCCATATTGACAGCTGCGACTGACAGGAGTGACATCTTGACAGCGTTCAGGCTTTTTCCTCTACACCTTATTATATAGTTGGCTTTGGCAGACGGACGGAGCCTGTCATACTCCCAATTCTGTCAAAGTGTCAAATGAACCGCTCTACACGCCCCTTCCTTGCACCAAAATACGATTCGGTGGATTCCGAGGCCCTTCTCAGGCGATTCGCAAAATACACATTGCCGTCCATTCGACCCGGATGCTGTCATGCAGGAAGCATCCCAGCACAGGACCTTTCCTGACGGATGCTTTCCACTTCCTGAACCGCGCTTTATGAAAGCTTCCGATTTATTGACACCGCACTCCTTCTGGAGAATGAAACCCGGTGTTTTTGCATTTCATTTTCCAAAGATTTGACTTCCGGGCACGAAACAATCGTGTTTGGGGCATGAAACTATATTGTTTGACGCGGCAAACTATATTGTTTGGCTCGCGAAACAATATTGTTCCGGGCACGTTTTGTCTGTTTTTCGAAAATGAAATGTATAGTTTTCTAAAATCAGAGGCTTTTTTCAGGCGTTTCGTTTGCAATCATTCACGTTTCGTCTCCAGATTATCGGATTCTTGAAAAGGACGCGTCAGCTGAAAAGACCTCTTTCCGCACTTCCGTCAAGCAGAAGAGAGAGATTCCTGTCTTTTTGAAAATCCTGCGAGCACTACGGATACTGAAAAGCATCCAAGAAAAAAAAATTGACAATCGTTTGTCCAAAACGAAACAAACAGATACCTTTGAGAACCTAAAATCTAAAAGAACCATGAAATGCAACCGACTTGCCCTCTGCGCATACTGCCTCCTGTTAGCCCTGCCACTCGGAGCACAGGTGAACGTCCGCTATGAAAAAAAGGAAAAAGGAGTCTATGAATTCATTGGAGAGAACAATCTGAACATACCCGTGTCCGTATTCGTCCGCTTCACCGACCTGCAAGGATTCACCGGTTACCTCCCTTCCGGACGACCTTACGTGCTGAACAGCGGCAGCAAGACCCTCTTCAGACTGACACCCCGGCAAGGAAGCAACAACTATGTCTTCCGCTACAACTATTCGTGGCGCAAAGGGGATTTCACGGAAAAGCCTGACACGGCGTTCGTCTACCTGCCACCGGTGCGTCCGGGTAAAACGGTGGTGGTACAACGAGGCGTAACACTCAAGGGATTCATCGACCGGAAGGTTGAAGAGAAGGAGAAAGCGGGACTTTCTTTCCACACGGAAGAGGGGGACACCATCTATGCCATGCGGAAGGGAGTCGTGACGGATGTAGTCGACCACAAGGCATCCAAGGGGAAAGGCGTGATTTACAACGACACGGAAAACTACGTCCGCATCTACCACGAAGACAATACATTCATGACTTACAGCCTGCTCCAGAATGACGGCATATTTGTCCAACCGGGAGAAACGGTCCTGCCGGGACAACCCATCGGACTTGCCGGGGGAACCAATTACAGGAGTGGTTCACGACTGCATGTGAGCCTGTATGGATGGCTGCCAGCCACGGAAGAGAATAACATCAAGGACCTGGTTTACCATCGTGCCTACCGCCTCATCAACCCGTATCTTTACGGATTCGGGAAAGTGGATGTCATCAAGGGCGGAGTGTCGTTCCCTTGCGAACATCCGTTGGACATCATCACGCAGGAAATGAGCAAACGGGAAATCAAGAAGTACAAGAAGGAGCACGGATTGCGGTAAGCATCCGGAAAGAAGTAACAGGGAACGGATACGAAAACAGCACGAAGGCACAGAGAGACAGTCTGCCAAGAGGCAGACAGCGTTTCTCCATGCCTTCGTGTATCAATCCGGGTTACCGTCCTGTGTCAACAGACGGACGGTCTCAATATTCCACCTTGTCGGTCTTGTCCATCCAGTCGCGGAATGCCTGCTGTGCCTCGTCGCGAAGCAACTCCTGTGACACCAGCCGACGTTTGTCCGGCGTGAGGGCTATCTCTTCATAGATGAACGAGTCATCGAAACCGATGGCAGCCGCGTCATGCTTGTTGTTGCCATAGTACATCCGGTCCAGGTGTGCCCAGTAGATGGCACCCAGACACATGGGACACGGTTCGCACGAGGTATAGATTTCACATCCTTCGAGGTTGAAGGTGCCCAGCTTCTCGCAGGCGGCACGGATGGCACTGACCTCAGCATGTGCCGTCGGGTCGTTGTTGTCGGTCACCCGGTTCACACCCGTGGCAATAATCTCGTCGCCACGCACAATGACCGCCCCGAACGGACCTCCGCCGTTCTTCACGTTCTCGATGGAAAGCTCGATGGCCTTCCGCATGAATGCCTCGTTCATCGTGCATCCTCCTTCATCATTGCCAGCAGTTCATCCGCTGTCACGGCATGCTGTTCACCGGTCAACATGTTCTTCAGCGTAAACTTGCCCTCGTTCATCTCCGTCTCTCCGGCAATTGCCACAAAGGGGATGTTCTTGGCGTTGGCATAGCTCATCTGCTTCTTCATCTTCGCACTGTCAGGATAGATTTCCGCACGGACGCCCGCAGCACGCACCTTTGCCAGGACAGGCAGACAGTAGGCGGCTTCGGCTTGTCCGAAGTTGACAAAGAGAAGACGGGTCCCGTTGACGGCATCCTTGGGGTAAAGGTCCAGCTGGTTGAGCACATCGAAGATGCGGTCGGCACCAAAGGAGATACCTACGCCCGAAACACCGGGCATGCCGAACACACCCGTCAGGTTGTCATAACGTCCGCCTCCGCTGATGCTGCCAATCTGGACATCGAGCGCCTTCACCTCGAAGATGGCACCCGTGTAGTAGTTCAAGCCACGTGCCAGTGTCAGGTCAAGCTCCACCTCGTTGCGGATGTCCAGCCCTGCCACGGTGCTCAGGATGAATTCGCTTTCCTCCACACCCTTCATGCCGGTCTCGCTGCCGGCAAGTACCTCCTTCAGCGTCTCCAGCTTTTCGGCATTGCTTCCGCTGAGCAGGATGATGGGTTGCAGCTTGTCGATGGCTTCCTGCGGAATGCCCTTCGAAGCGAGCTCGGCGTTGACGTTCTCCAGACCAATCTTGTCGAGTTTGTCGATGGCCACGGTGATGTCGACAATCTTGTCTGCCTCACCGATGATTTCAGCGATACCTGCCAGAATCTTGCGGTTGTTGATTTTGATGGAGACATGTACCCCGAAAGCGGTGAACACGGCATCAATCATCTGCACCAGTTCCACCTCGTTGAGCAGGGAGTCGCTGCCCACCACGTCGGCATCACACTGATAGAACTCCCGGTAACGCCCTTTCTGCGGACGGTCGGCACGCCACACCGGCTGAATCTGGTAACGCTTGAAAGGGAACGTGATTTCCTCGCGGTGCATCACCACATAGCGTGCAAAAGGCACGGTCAGGTCATAGCGCAAGCCTTTCTCACAGAATTTGGAGGCAAGCTTGGCAGCGTTGCGCGACAACAGTTCCTCGTCAGTCAGTCCTGAGAAATAGTCGCCCGAATTCTGTATCTTGAAGAGGAGCTTGTCGCCCTCGTCGCCATACTTGCCCATCAGGGTCGAGAGGTTCTCCATAGCGGGAGTCTCAATCTGCTGGAAACCGAAATGATGGAATACTTCACGGATGGTATTGAATATATAGTTACGCTTCGCCATTTCGAGCGGCGAGAAATCTCTGGTTCCTTTGGGAATGGAAGGTTTTGCTGCCATAGTTCTAAGTGATTTTAAACGTTTGTGTTCGATGGGGAAAAGGTCCGGAAGGGACGCTGTCCCCGTTCATGTTCTGCGGAGGATATGTCAGCTTGTGACAAAATCCGAAGCAAAGGTAAGACTTTTTATGCCTTACGCCGTTCTTACATTGCAACTATTTACGAACTTTGCGCCCAAAATATCCGTTTCGACAATGAAAAAGCTCAAAAGGTGGTGTATGCGGCTCGTGCTGCTCTTCTTCGTCTCCAGCATTGGAGCAGTGATTCTCTATCGTTTCATCCCGGTCTATGTCACCCCGCTCATGGTGACCCGTTGCATCGGACACCTCTTCGACGGAGAGAGTCCCCGGCTTTACCACCGGTGGGTGCCTCTGGAGGACATATCCCGTCACCTTCCCATGGCAGTCATCGCGTCGGAAGACAACCGTTTTGCCGAGCATCACGGGTTCGACTTCGATGCCATCCAGCAGGCCATCGACGAACGGAGGGAGGGGAAACGGCGTCGCGGTGCCAGCACCATCAGCCAGCAAACGGCAAAGAATGTCTTCCTGTGGGAACGCTCGTCGTGGGTACGCAAAGGCTTCGAAGCCTATTTCACCGTGCTCATCGAGCTTTTCTGGTCCAAGGAGCGCATCATGGAGGTCTATCTGAACTCCATCGAGATGGGCGACGGCATCTACGGAGCGGGAGCAGTGGCAAAACATCACTTCAACACCACGCCCGACCGGCTGTCGCGCAGCCAGTGTGCCCTCATCGCCGCCTCTCTGCCCAACCCCCTGCGCTTCGACTCGGGACATCCGTCGAGCTACCTGTACAGACGTCAGCGGAAAATCATGCGACTGATGAAGCTGGTGCCCGTCTTCCCGGAACCGGAAAAGAAGCACAACTGAGCACGCAAACGCTGAAGAACTAAAAACAATTATCACATACCATGACACATCTGTTTCAAACGGCCTGCCTCCTGGGGCTTGCCTTCCTGACTTCCCTGCCCCTCCGGGCAACTGACACCGAGACCCTGTCTCCCGACCAATCCATCCGTGTCACCTTGTCCTGTCCGGCAGACGGTCCCACGGGATTCTCCGTGAACTATCAGGATAAAGAGGTGTTCCGTCACATCAACCTCGGACTGCAAACCGACCGACGTGCGTGGGAAAAGGGACTCACGCTCCGTTCCGCCTCCGAAGCAACCCTTCACACCGACGACTACACCCTGCTCTCCGGCAAACGCCTCCATTGCACCAACCGCGCCAATGAGCGCACCTTCCGTCTGGAAAATGCCGACGGGCAAGTACTCTCTGTCATCCTGCGGGTATATGACGACGGTGTTGCCTTCCGCTATGCCCTGGACGGTGAGGAGGGCGAACACCTGACCGGTGAACGTACGGCTTACGACATCCCGGAGGGACGTCCGCGCTGGATGCCCCGCCATCTGGTGGGCAACGAAGATTTCTTCCCCCTCAACACCGACGGACAGCCTGCAGGAGCATGGGGCTATCCTTCTCTCTGCGAACCGACCGACGGCGTGTATGCCCTGCTGACGGAATCCGGACTGAACCGCTCGCACTGCGGCTCCTACCTGGACAACAGTCTCCGGAGCGACAACTACCGCATCCGTCTCGTCGACCGGAGCCTTCCGCTGACCAACGGCTGGCTCTCTCCCTGGCGCATTGCCATCATAGGCACGGCAGCCACCGTAGTGGAATCGACCTTGGTGACCGATGTAGCCGACCCCTGCCGCCTGGACGACACTTCGTGGGTCGAACCGGGAGTAGCTTCCTGGATTTACTGGGCGCACAACCACGGCTCGCGCGACTGTGCCCTGCTGAAGGAGTATGTCGACCTGGCAGCCGACATGGGATGGTCCTACACACTGATTGACGCCGAATGGGACTCCATGAGCAACGGAGGCACCATCGAAACCGTTGCCGACTATGCACACAGCAAAGGGGTCAAGCCCCTGCTCTGGTACAACTCCAGCACAAACTGGGTCAGCCACGGGGCACCGGGTCCGTTCTACCGACTCAACGACAGGAACAAACGCGAACAGGAGTTCGCCTGGCTGGAGAAGGAAGGGTTCAAAGGCGTGAAAATTGACTTCTTCCCCGACGACAGTCTCTCCGTCATCAACTACTACATCGACCTGCTGGAAGATGCAGCCCGCCATCACCTCACCGTGAACTTCCACGGAGGTATCCTGCCCAAAGGCTGGCAGCGCACCTATCCGCACCTGCTGACCCAGGAAGCCGTCTACGGTGCCGAGTGGTACAACAACAACGCTGTCCTGACAGACCGTGCCGCCTGCCACAACGCTACCCTGCCCTTCACACGCAACGTCATCGGTCCGATGGACTATACGCCGGGCACCTTCTCTGACTCACAACATCCGCACATCACGACCCATGCCCACGAGCTTGCCCTCCCCCTGCTCTTTGAGTCAGGCATGCAGCACATGCCCGACCGTACTTCCGTCTATCGGGAATTGCCCGAAACGGTTCGTCGCCTGCTGTCCACCCTGCCTACGGTCTGGGATGACACCCGTCTGCTGGCAGGCACTCCGGGCGACCATGTGGTGATAGCCCGACGGAAGGGGAAGGTGTGGTACATCGCCGGTATCAATGGAAAGGACACGGCTGCTACACTGAAGTTCTCCCTGCAGCGTCTGTCGCTTGGCGGAAGCTGCACTGTCTGCCTCATCACCGATGAAGCCGACGGACGCCATTTCCACATCGAACCGTCCACACCGGTTTCCCCGGACAACGTCCTGCACACCGACTGCCTGCCGCGTGGAGGCTTCGTCCTGATTCTCACGGAAGGCACGGACAACTAGATAACCGGCCGGTCCGGAAACAAAGGCATAAAAGTCAAGAGACAAGACTACCCCGTTTCTCCCACTGGATTGTTATAACTATATAAAAGAATGCTTACGAAGCATAAAAGAGAGTACACACAGTATAGTTATAACCCTTTAAGCACTAGCACAATGAGAGAAGATCTGAGAGAAAAGCCGGGCGGACGGAGTAGTCATGCCACCAACAGACTGCTTTCCAAAAGTCTGAAGCGCTGCTTCATCACGGCCGGATGTTGTTTTTTTAGCTTTACGGTGTTGGCACAAAGTGACCAACGTATCACGCTCAACCTGCAGAAAGCGACCCTGGAACAAGTCATTTGGGAAATTCAGAAGAAGACGGGATTCACCTTCATGTATGGCTCCAACGACATCCAGACAGTCAGGAACATTACCCTCAATGAGAAAGACAAGAGCATCCGGGAAATTCTGGACAAGTGTCTGCGAGGGACCAGCCTTACGTATGAAATATCGGGAAAGGAAATCATCATCAAACAGGCAACTGCCGACGCCAAACAACAGACAGGACGCCGTGTGAAGGGAACCGTCGTGTCCAAAGAAGACGGACTGCCCGTCATCGGAGCCTCTATCCGTGTGGATGGAACAGAGCTCGGTGTTGCCACAGACATTGACGGCAACTTCAGCCTCAACAATGTCCCGGACGGAGCACAGCTGGTAGTGTCCTACATCGGCATGAAGACACTGACGGTAGCAGCCACCCCCAACATGACCATCACACTGGAAAACGACGCACAGGCCCTGGACGACGTCGTGGTGACCGGTATCTTCAAGAAAGCCAAGGAGAGCTATACGGGTGCCGTGTCGACCATCACCTCCGAGCAGCTCGACATGTATAAGGGTCAGAACCTGCTCCAGACACTGAAAAACATCGATGCCTCCATCAACTTCACCGTCAACAATATTGCCGGAAGCAACCCCAACAACCTACCGCAAATCAACATCCGCGGCAACTCATCCCTGCCCATGAGCGTGGAGGAGTTCAACCAGACAGCATCCAACGACATCAACCGTCCGCTGATTATCCTCGACGGCTTTGAAATCTCCCTGGAGAAACTCATGGACTACAACGACGAGGAAATCGAGTCCATCAACATCCTGAAAGATGCATCTGCCACAGCCATCTACGGTTCAAGAGGTTCGAACGGAGTCATCGTCGTCGTCACCAAACAGCCGGAAGCCGGAAAGCTGAAGGTAAATGCCGAAGTCGGCATCGACATCGAAGCTCCCGACCTGACATCCTACGACATGCTGAATGCCTCAGAGAAACTCTACCTGGAGAACTACCTGGGACTCTATAGCTCGGAGGTTCCCTCTACCGATATACGCTACCAGGCTGTCTACAACGAACGGTTGCGCAAGGTGCTCACCGGACAAAGCACGGACTGGCTCAGCAAACCGATACGCACCGGCGTGGGACAACACTATAACCTCCGTCTGGAGGGTGGAAGCGAAGAGTTCCGCTGGAGCGCCACGGCAGGATACAAGGACGTCGAAGGTGCCATGAAGAACTCTGCCCGCCGCACGTTCAACGGTTCCATCACACTGATGTATACCGTGAAGAACCTTATCTTCAAGAACTACACCTCGTACGGCGTGACCCGTTCGACGGAAAGCAACTATGGCACATTCAGTGACTACGTTGCTCAACAACCGTATAACAATCCGTATGACGAGAACGGCGAGGTGGTACAATTCTTCGACGCTTTCTACGGCTCGGAAACGGGAGGAGAGTTCAACCCGCTCTATGATGCCATGTTGAAATCGTTCGAGAAGAGCGGCTACGAAGAGCTGACCAACAACTTCGCCATCGAGTGGAACATCCTGAAAGGACTGACCCTGCGCGGACAGGTGGGCATCACCACCAACAACAACCACAACGACACGTTCCTCTCACCGAAAGACTCCTACTTCACCGTCGACCCGATTACATCTTCCATCTACAGCAGTGATGAAGGCTTCCTCCGCCGTGGTTCCTATGAGTACGGCACCGGAAAGTCGTACAACTACAACGGAAGCCTCAACCTCTCATACAGCCACGTGTTTGCCGACAAACATTCCCTCTATGCCGGACTCGACTACTCCATCAACGAATCGGAGTCGGACAAGTATTTCTTCTACATGGAAGGCTTCTCCAACGAGAACATGGCCTCCATCGGCAACGGACGTCAGTTTGCACTGGACGCTGTCCCGACCGAGGCACAGACTCGCCGACGCATGATCGGCTTCACAGCCAACGTCAACTATACGTATGACCAGCGCTACTACCTCGACCTGTCCTACCGTATCGACGGAAGCTCCACCTTCGGCGCCGACAAGAAGTATGCCCCCTTCTGGAGTACCGGTGTGGGCTGGAACATGCACCACGAAGACTTCCTTGCCGGCAATCCGGTCTTGAACATCATGCGCCTGAAGATGTCCTACGGCTCCACCGGCTCACAGGAAGGCTCCGGGTCGGGTGCATCAACCATCTACCGCTACCAGAACAACAACAAGTATCTCAACTGGGTGGGAGCCGTACTGAGCGAATGGGGTAACCCGAACCTGACCTGGCAGACGACCAAGGAGTTCAATATCGGCACAGAGTTCGGCTTGTGGCAAGGACGCGTGAAAGGTGAGTTCAACTTCTACACCAAGCACACCACAAACCTCCTCTCGGACATGAACATCCCCTTGTCCATGGGTTTCCCCTCCTACATGGCCAATGTGGGTGAAGTGAAGAACCGCGGCTGGGAACTGTCATTGAGCACCTACCTCATCCGCGACCCGAAACGCGAAATCAACTGGTTGCTCACCGGACAGCTGGTCTATGACAAGAACTGGATTTCCCGCCTGTCGGATGCCATCAAGAGACAGAACGAACAGATGCTCCAGAACGAGGACTACGACGTGGCAAAGCTCTTCTACGAAGGACGTCCGCAAAATGCCATCTATGCCGTACGCTCCCTGGGCATCGACCCCAGTACGGGACAGGAGATTTACCTTGACAAGGACGGCAACATCACCGACGTATGGAATCCCGGTGACAAGGTATTCCTAGGCTCCTCTGAACCGCTATACAACAGCATCTTCGGCACGATGTTCATGTGGAAAGGGTTCACACTGAATGTCTCCTTCCGCGCCTACTGGGGCGGCAAGAGCTACAACTCGACCCTGCTCAGCCGCGTGGAGGTACCTATCAACAACCTGCGTTCCTCAAACGCCGATCGCCGCGTGCTCACCAACCGCTGGCTGAAACCGGGTGATAACACCTTCTTTAAAGGATTCAGCAACGACGCTACCGACGCCACCTCACGCTTTGTCATGTCAGACAATGTACTCGAGCTCCAGTCGGTCAGCCTCCAATACCGGTGGGACAGTGACTGGGTACGCCGCAACACCGGTGTACAGAGCATTACCTTCGCCGTCAACATGTCCGACCTCTTCCACTGGTCGACCATCAAGATGGAGCGCGGTACGGGATACCCCTATGCACGTAACATCCAGGGAAGCGTCAAATTCTTATTCTAACCACTCACTCTAAACAGAAAGCACTATGAGAAAGATATACATCCTGATTCTTCTGCTGACGGCGTTCGGAGCCTCTTCATGCAACGACTGGCTGGACATCCGTGCCAACACCGAACAAAAGGACGAAGAACAGTTCTCCACGGCACAAGGGTTCTATGATGCCCTCATCGGCTGCTACATGACCATGGCTGACCGCAACATCTACGGCGAACAGCTGAGCATCACCTACAGCGAGGCACTCGCCTGCCTGTGGGACCTCCCCAAAAAACAAACAGGAACCAACCGCTTGGCAGAGTGGTTCTTCCAGCACCATGACTACACCCAGTCAACTGCCGAATCGGCTATCCAATCGGTTTATGCAGCCCTGTTCAATACCGTGGCACAAGCAAACATGATTATCAAGAACGTAGAGGAACGGGGCGAAGTCATCCCCAATCCGGACATCCGCTCTGTCATTGAGGGTGAGGCTTATGCCATCCGTGCCTACTGCCAGCTCGACGTTCTGCGACTCTTTGGCGAGGTGCCGGGTGGAAGCCGGAAGGTATCACTGCCCTACTCCGAAACCACATCCATCAACGACATACCTCCCTACTATGACTTCGAAGGCTACGTTGCCAAGCTGAAGGCTGACATCGAAATGGCCAAGTCACTGCTCATCGACAAGGACCCGGTGTTCCAATACTCCTTCGCGAGCCTGAACAGCGGCTCGACGGCTCCGGTCGACGAGTTCATGCTCTACCGTCAGTTCCGCATGAACTACTGGGCTGTGCGGGCACTCGAAGCACGCATGTTGCTCTACACCGGCGAAAAGTCACAGGCACACGATGTCGCCATGGAAATCATCTCCGCCCGCCTCAACGGCAACCCTGTCATCAGCCTGAGTAACGCCGACGACTTCACCAACGGCTACAAACTCTGCCCCTCGGAGTGTCTCTTCGGACTGAGCAAGTACAACGTCATGACCTACTCGGAAACCTACCTTATCGGCGGCAACCTCAACATACAGTATGACTCACGAAACCACCTGACCATCACTCCCGACCGGCTCGACGCCCTGTATACCGGAGTCAATACCAATGCCCACAACCGCTACCGCTACTGGTGGAACTCAAACCTCCGGGACACCTATGGTGACAGACGGGTCACAACAACCAAGTACTACTGGGATGTGAACGTGGTGGAGAACGCCTCGCTGAAGTATGCCTACATCCCCATGCTCCGCATGTCGGAAATCTACCTCATCGCCATGGAGGGCACAACCTCACTGGAGGAAGCCAATTCCCTCTTCAGCACCTATATGATCGCCCATGAAGATCCCGACACGCCGGGCTTTGCCTCCCTCGACGACCGTGCGGAGTTCCTCCTCAACGAATACCGCCGGGAATTCTTCGCCGAAGGTCAGATGTTCTACACCTACAAGCGTCTCAACACCGCGCAGATGCTGTGGGACAACGAACCCATGACCGAGGACGGCTACATCCTTCCCCTGCCGCGAACCGAATACAACCCCAACAACTAAAACACTACGAAGATGATGAAAACACTCATACGAACTCTTGCCTGCTGCTCCCTCCTGGCAGCTTTCACAGCCTGCGAACGGGACTTGGAGCCCTACAGCTCGACGGATTGTCGGCTGAACTTCGTCTACCTCGACTATACCGGCGAGGTCATGACCAGTGACCGCGTCACGGAAGCCGAACGTACTGCATCCTACTCATTCATCACCGCCGGTACCGGCTCGACTGAACGCATCACGACCGACACCCTGTGGTTTGACGTGTCCACCATGGGCTTCCTCTCCGACCAGAACCGCCCCGTCCGTCTGGAACAGGTCAGCACGGGTGAGGACGATGCTATCCCCGGCGTACACTATGTGTCATTTGATGACCCGGACTTCACTCGCCTCTGCTTCGTTCCAGCCAACCAGAACCGCACACAGGTGCCTGTCATCGTGCTGCGCGACGCTTCGCTGGAGGAACACGACGTCACCCTCGTCTTCCGCTTCGCCGAAAACGAATACTTCAAACCCGGCTACACCGGACTGACCGAACGCACCCTGCACATCACCGACCGTCTGCTTGAACCGGGCAACTGGTCACAACAGTACTTCGGCACCTATGGACCGGTGAAACACCAGCTGATGATTGACTGGACAGGAGAAGTGTGGGACGAAAGCTACATCCGCAGCCTGCTGAATGGAGACAGTGGCTACCTCAGCTACCTCAAGGAATTCTTCCAACAGAAACTGGAAGAAGAGAATGCCAAACGTCAGGAAGCCGGACTCGACATCTACCGGGAAGCTGACGGAAGTGAAATCAGATTCTAAAATGCAACACCTATGAAACGAACAATCATCCAATACCTCCTGGTCGGAATCGTCTGCTGCCTCTCGTCATGCTACGACGATGATTCGACCTTGGGCTCCAACTATGTGAGCGACATCGAGATTGCCGGACTCGCCGACCAGTCGGTGGTGTCCTACTCGCAAAACTTCGTGAACGTGCAGCCGACCATTACGACCGATTATCCCGAGGATCAGCTGGAATATGCCTGGTACATCTACGCCGACAACACGCCGGAACAGGAGAACGGCTTCCGCAAAGACCGGATTGCCACAACCAAAGACCTGAACTACGAAGTCAATCTGCCCTCGGGGCTCTACCACCTGGTTTTCGAGGTAACCTCGCTGACCAATGACTTCTCCAAGACAGCGACGATGAATCTCAGCGTCTCGACCGCCTTCTCCAAAGGATTCTATATCCTCAAGGAGACAGCCGACGGCAATACGGACATCGACCTCTGGAATGAAGGCATCCTGAGCGAAGA
Source organism: Mediterranea sp. ET5 (assembly GCF_023337025.1). Taxonomy (NCBI): domain Bacteria; kingdom Pseudomonadati; phylum Bacteroidota; class Bacteroidia; order Bacteroidales; family Bacteroidaceae; genus Mediterranea; species Mediterranea sp. ET5. The sequence continues at coordinate 166,476 of NZ_JAMBLN010000003.1, forward strand.
CATCCTTGCCAAGAAACTCGGCGCCCCCATGAACGGTGCTCCACGCAACCTGTCGCTGGTCTACACCGGAGAGTTTATCAATCCTGAACTGAACCGGACGGCACGCGGCAACCTTGTCCACATCTTCACGGAAGAGAACGAGTACAAAGGTTTCGAGAGTGAATCGCTGACGGAAGTCTTCAACAACGAAACCCTCTTCTATGCCGGCAACATGGATAACGAGGAGCCGTACATCATCTTCCGTGCTCCCAACCACACAGTCTACTTCTCGAACACAGGCATCCGCACCGCCGCCACCGTCTTCTCGGGGACGAACTACAACAGCGGACGTCTCGGGTTCCCTGCCGACGAGCACGGAGCGAGCAAGTTCATCATCCCCGTCAGCTATGGCCAGGAGATGGTATACTGGAGCAACAGCGAGCATGCCCTGCGCGACGTCAACTTCAACTTCCAGCCGTCTTCTCTGGTGACTTCCGCTGACGGAAGCACCTATCCCGACGATCTGGAATGCATCTCGGCAGGTGCCAACATTACGGGCGACGTCTATTCTCCGACTGTCGTAGCCTATTTCCTCTGCGAGCAGCCTTCGACAGGCGACCGCTATCTGCTCCTGCTTGACGGAGGCTTCACCTTCACCGGTGTACAAATCAAGCAAATCATCAAGCTCGACCCGTCGCTTCACATCGCCCGTGACAAGATTGTCGCCATCAACCGCCGGACTGCCACCTACATCTATTCCATTTCAGAGGACAACAAGCTCTACGCTTACAGCTGGGTGAGCAACGACGAACGCGAGTTCCCGCTCCCGGGCATTCCTGCCGGAGAGGACATCACCTACCTGACCAACCAGTACTTCTACCTCTCGGAGGTGTACGGCTATGACACCTCGTTCAACTTCGACGACCTTATCGTAGGCACACAGACGGGCAACACCTACAAGCTCTATTTCTACAGCGCCTCAAAGGACATGAACGGTGGACGTCCCATTGCCGACCCGTCCCGGGTTATCACAGGTACCGGCCAAGTGAAAGCGGTCCGCTTCCTTGTCTCCATGAGTGTGCGGGGTAGTGACCACTACTCCGACCCCATCTATCCGTTGACCGACTAGACTTACGGGGAACACATCTTCCCTGAAAGAAGCGTACCAACCACCTTCGTTCCATTTTCCAGCCGCAGACGACGTAGCCCCCTTCTCCAACCTACTGAAGAAGATTCGGAAAGCTACGCCATCTGCGGCTGATTGTATCGGAAAAAATTGAAACTTCACTACCCATATTCCTCCCCTCAATTGTTATAAGGTTGTCATGACACATTGAAGATTTGAGTGGAGAGAAATTATTCCATCATAAACCATCTAATAAACTAGCACTATGCACAACCAAGACTTGAGAGAAAAGAGCATCAGGGGAGTTTTACCCCCCCCCCACTAACAATCGTCTGTTTTCTAAGAGCTTAAAGCGTTGTTTCGTCGCTGCCGGTTGCTGTTTGTTCAGCATCAGCGTGTGGGCTCAGAGCGACCAGCGCATCACCCTCAACCTGCAAAAGGCCTCTTTGGAGCAAGTCATTTGGGAGATACAGAAGAAAACCGGATTCACCTTCATGTACGGCTCCAACGACATCCAAGCAGTCAAAAACATCACCCTCAATGAAAAGGACAAGAGTATACGGGAAATCCTGGACAAATGCCTAAAGGGAACGAACCTCACGTATGAAATTTCCGGAAAGGAAATCATCATCAAACAGACCGACGCCAATAAGAAGCGCACCATCAAGGGTGTTGTGGTCGACAAAGACGGAATGCCCTTGCCGGGAGCCAGCGTCCGCCTGAAGGGGACCGACACCGTAAGTGGAACCAATCTTGACGGTGAATTTCAAATAGCCGTCTCAGGCAATGCCCCCACCCTCGTATTCTCCTTCATCGGAACGGAAACGCAGGAAGTCGCAGTCGGTAAACAGAACGAACTCAAAATCACCCTGCTGGAGAATGTCCGTGCCCTCGATGACGTTGTGGTAACAGGCTACTACACACAGCGCAAGCAAACTTTTACAGGTGCAGCCGTGAACTATAGTGGTGAAGAGCTTGCCGCTATCTCCAACAAGAATGTGCTCTCCACCCTCTCGTCCCTCGATCCCTCATTCAAGCTGGTGGATAACCTCTCTCTGGGTTCCAACCCCAATGCAGTCCCCAACGTGCAAGTACGCGGTATGAACTCCTTGCCCGATGCGAGTGGAAGTAACCTGAGCGAGACTTACAAAGGTTCCGCCAACCTGCCGACCTTTATTCTCGACGGCTTCGAAGTCGATGTAGAAAAGGTATACGACCTCGACCCGAACCGCATCCAGAACATCTCCATCCTGAAAGATGCTTCCGCTACTGCCATCTACGGCTCCCGTGCCGCCAATGGTGTCGTTATCATCGACACGAAGGCACCGGCTTTCGGCAAACTGCAACTCAACTACTATGGCAGCGTCAGCGCTGAGGTTGCCGATCTCTCGGACTATCACCTGCTCAACGCCTCCGAAAAGCTGCGCTACGAACAGCTTGCCGGGCTCTACTCAGGCAGCAACGCCACCTACGTGGAAGAGATGTACAGACAGGACTACAACGATCGCCTGAAACTCGTACAACGGGGCGTTGACACTGACTGGCTTGCGCTTCCGCTGAAATCGACAGGCATCAGCAACCAACACAGCATTCAGCTGGAAGGCGGCAATGAGAACTTCCGCTATGGGGTCGACCTGACCTACAACATGACCGACGGTGTGATGAAAGGATCAGACCGTACAAAACTGGGCACCAGCATCAAGTTGCAGTACAACTACAAGAACCTACGCTTCCGCAACGAAATCACCTACGACAAGGTGACCTCCAACAACTCACCCTACGGTTCCTTCAGCCAATATGCCCTGATGAATCCGTACTACTATCCCTACGACGAAAACGGACAGGTGAAGCAGATTGTCTTCGAAAGCAGCAACGCCAACTCTTCACAGACAGCTGTGAGCAACCCGCTTTACAACGCCACCCTGAACACCAAAGACCAGACGACGTATGATGACTTCGTCGACAACTTCAGCGTAGAGTGGAACATCCTGCCCAACCTGAAATTCAAGGGACAATTCTCCATCGAACGCATCAATCGCTACAGCGACATCTTCAAACCGGCCGACCATACCGACTTCGTCAACCAGGAAGAGAACAAGGGTAGCTACCAAAAGGGCAACACCGTGTCTGAATCTTATGACGGAAGCGCCGTACTATCCTATTTCAATTATTGGAAGAAACACGCACTCAGCGTCAATGCCGGTTGGAACATCACATCGGAAGATGAGGACTACAGCAGCTATACCATCTACGGCTTCCCGAACCAGCAGTTAGACCATCCTTCACTCGGTGCAGGCTTCCTGGAAGGTGCCGGAGTGGAAGGCGACGCTACCATCAGCCGGCTGATGGGTTTCTTTGCCAATGTGAACTACAGCTATGACGACCGCTACTTCGTTGACGGGTCCATCCGTCTCGACGGTTCGTCACAATTCGGCAGCGAGCAACGCTGGGGCACTTTCTGGAGTGCAGGTTTGGGATGGAACATCCACAATGAACAAGTATTCAAAGACTCACCCATTGTCAATCAGCTCCGTCTGCGCGCCAGTACCGGATTCACCGGTGGACAGAACTTCTATCCTTACCAGGCTCTCATGATGTACCAGTACAACACCAACCTGTCTTACCAGGACTACATCGGTGCCGTTATCAAAGCATTCGGCAACTCGAACCTGAAGTGGCAACGTACCCAGAAACACAACTTCGGCGTCGACTTCGCCTTCTTCAACAACCGCCTGTCGGGTTACTTCAACTACTTCATCGAAAACTCCAAGGACCTACTCGTCGATGTTGACATGATGAGCTACCTTGGCTTTGACTCCTACAAGGAGAACCTGGGCGAAACACAGAACAAAGGTTACGAATTCAACGTACGCTGGAGCATCTTCCAGAACAAGGACTGGCACGTAAACGTGTTTGCCAACGGACAGCACTACACCAACAAGCTCAAGAAGATTTCCTCGGGTCTCAGCTCCTACAATCAGCAGGCTGACGCCGAAGAGTCAACCGCTCCCTACGTCCGCTATGCCGAAGGTGCTTCCATCAACACCATCTGGGTAGTCCAATCAGCCGGTATCGACCCCGCTACAGGTAACGAGGTCTTTATCAAGCGCGACGGTACCTACACCAACGAATGGAGTGAACAGGATTATGTGCCCTACGCCTCGACCGACCCCAAGCTGAGCGGTAACTTCGGACTTAACATCTACTGGAAAGGCTGGGAACTGAACACCAACTTCTTCTATCGCTTCGGAGGCTATGCCTATAACCAGACGTTGGTGGACAAGGTGGAGAATGTCGACCCGTTCAACAACGTCGATTCGCGCGCATTGTACGACCGTTGGCAGACTCCCGGTGTTCCTGCCGTGTTCAAGCGCATCAGTGACCAATCAGTCACCCGTCCTACCTCGCGCTTTGTGGAAAAGGACAATTTCCTCTCTGCCACCTCGCTCAGCCTGGCCTATACCTTCGATCGCGACTGGGTGAAGAGCTTCGGAGCCCAATATCTGAAACTGACGTTCTATGCCAACGATTTTCTGCAAGCTTCGACCATGCGCCAAGAAAGAGGAACGGATTACCCGTATGCCCGTCACTTTTCCATCGCAGCACAAGTCACCTTCTGACGGCAAACAATTATTTATCTCACTCTAATATGACAACAATTTATGAAAAAGACCCTACTCTTCATACTATTGCCCTTGTTCACGCTGACCTCCTGCGAAGACTGGTTCGATATCACTCCCAAGTCGGAACTTAAGGCTGACGACTTCTTTGAGACCGAACAAGGCATGCGAGACGCCCTTATCGGTATCTACGCCACCATGGCAGACGAGAAGCTATATGGCGGACTGATGACCATGACCTACATGGATGTCCTCGGACAATACTACTCTTCTATTGGAAATACCCTCCACAGCTTCTATTATGCTTACAACTACGACTACACCAACAGTACAGAAGAAGCGCGTAAGGACGGACTCTGGAAAGCACTCTACAATGGTATCGCCAACGCCAACAGCTTACTGGAGAAAATGGAAGCCAACCGCTCCGCACTGCCCGAAGGAGAATATGAACTGATCCGCGGAGAAGCGCTCGGATTGCGTGCCTACCTCCATTTTGACTTGCTCCGCCTTTTCGCCCCTTCCCCTGCCATGAGCAACGGACTGAACCGCCCTGCCATCCCCTATGTTGATCGGCTCACCAACCAGCTCTTCGCCCGACTCACCACCGCCGAAGTACTGCAACGCATCGAAGCCGACCTGACTGAAGCACGCTCCCTGCTCGCCGAAGTCGACCCTTATGGCCCGCACCACAGTGACTATGACCTTGACAACCTGACGGGTATCCGCAAGGGACGAGAATATCGCATGAACTATTATGCTGTGACAGGTGTTCTTGCCCGCGTCCTGCTCTATGAAGGCAGTACCGACAGCAAGAACCAGGCATTCACCTATGCGACTGAAATTATCGACAGCGGACTGTTCCCGCTCATATCCAGTGCCGACCTCTCGGGTACTGACCAGAACGGCTTCGTCCAGGAAAACCTTTTCGCGCTGGAAGATGTCGGTCTGGAAGACAACATTGTCGACATCTACTTCAACGTGGGTAACACCAGTTCCAACTACCTTGCCCTGACAGGCAACACACTCGACAACATCTTCCCCGCCTCTCTGAGTATGGACTATCGCCGCCTGTGGTGGATCGAGACATCGGGTTCGGATAATCTTATCACCAAGTACAACTATAGCGAACGTGTTCCCTTGGTCAAGGTATCCGAAATGTATCTGATTGCAACTGAAACAGCTCCTAACCTGACCGAAGCCACCGAATACTTCAATCAATTGCAATACCACCGCGGACTGCCTAACGACGAGTTGACTGCCGAAAACATACAAGACAAGCTGTTAGCTGAGTATGCCAAGGAATTCATTGCTGAAGGACAGACTTTCTTTGCCTACAAACGTATGGGCATGAACGTAACCCCCGTTACCAAACGAGTCCTGCCTGATGCCGAAGCCGTGTACGTACTTCCGATACCAACAGAAAACACCAATTTTACCAACCAATAAAACGATTATGAAAACATCCATCCTCCTCATATCCGGACTGCTCACCCTCATAGGGTTGGCAGGATGCCAGGAAAACGAACGTATGCTCTATGAAGCCAAGAGCGCCGTCTACTTCAACTCCCCCGTCGAAGGTGACAGCCTGTCCTATTCCTTTGCATCGGGCGAAAAGACTGAAGACGTAGTCAACATCCCCATCCGTATCATTGGAGCCTCTACCAAGGGGACCCGCTCCATCGCTTTCGACATTGACCCGGCATCGACAGCACAAGCCGGCGTACATTACCGCGACCTGCCCGAAGTCATCACTCTTCAACCGGATTCAGTCAATGCCTACCTGCCTGTCACTGTACTTGCCGAGCACTTGGACAACAATCAGGTATCGCTCATACTGCATTTGCGTGGCAATGAAAACTTTGACCCTGGCTTTCCTGAACATCTCAGCTTCAAACTCAACATCACTGACCAACTCGTCAAACCCACTTATTGGGACATTCCTCTGTCACTCTACTACGGAAGCTATTCGAAAGCCAAGCACCAGCTGTGCATCCAGATTCAAGGCTTCGACTTCCCGGCTGAAATGGACATGAACCTCATCAATGATTTTATGTCCTATGGACGTCTGGTCTATCAGGCATTGCTTAAAGAACCACTTTGGGACGAAGAGACTCAACAATGGATTACCGCCGACTGGTCACCTCTCTAACCGCATAAACACATTACCGACATGAAAAAGATAACCTACATACTCCTTTCAGGCATTATATACCTCTTCGCATCCTGTGTCGAGGACAATACACAGACGGTCTTCAAGGAACTCAACGAAGTCACCATTGAAGGCATCGAAGATGAATATGAAAACGTATACATCAATCGTACGCTCAGCATCCATCCCACGCTCACCACAACCTTCAATGACGAGTCGCAGCTCGACTATCTTTGGATTGCCTACGACCGCAACAGTCGTCTCGGAGCAGACACCCTGGCACGTACTAAAGACCTCGACGCCATCATCGGGCTCACTCCAGGAGAACATACCGGAAAGTTCAAGGTGTTCGACCGCACCACAGGCATATACTATGAGAAAGAGTTCATCATCAACGTGGTGAACGACTTTACCCAAGGACTGCTCATCCTCGCCGAGAATAACGGGCAGGCTGAACTCAACTTCTGGGTACCTGGACGCGATGAACTGATTACCGACGTCTTCGGACTGCTCAACGACGGAAAAAGTCTCGGAACGAATCCGCACCGGGTGTACTTCAACAAATACACGACCGATGCCAGTAGCGAAGTCCTTGTTCTCTGTCAGGACGAGGAAGGCGGAAAGATTCTCGACAATATCACCATGCTAGAGAGCCGCGAATACAAGAGCCTGTTCATCAACGACATCGGAGACGTAAAACCGCAGGCGTACTTTAAAAACTACATGCGTGAATACCTCATCGACAATGGATTGGTCTATGACCGGGCAGTCAATACCAATCCGCCGAGCACTACTGTGAAACCCTATCTCAGCTCTCCGCGAGGTGATTACGAAATAGCAGAGAATGCAGACTTCGGCGACGACGAATCAAGCGTCTCCCGCACCGTGCTTTACGATAACCTGAACCATTGCTTCTATGCACAGCTCAGCATCACTTCGTCATCACTGACGACCGTCTCCTCGTCGGGCATGGCAATTTCAGGCGGCTTCTTTGACCCTGACAATGTAGGAATGGACTGTCTCTATGCCGGTCTGTCTTCTCGTAGTGCCGATGAAACGCGTGAATACATCGGTGTATTTGAGACCGAAGGTGGCGAACGGCACTTGTTGCGTATGGGCATCGCCTTCTACGCGAATATTGATGAACCAAGCACTTACTTTAAGGATTTGGGCAACGATGTCATCCAGTCGCCTGCCATCAACGAAGCTGTCAGCTTCTCCTGCTCCGCCAACTTCTCAGGTTACTTGTTCTATGCCGCAGGCAATCAAATCTATGTCTACAATGTTTTGAGCCGCACGGGACAGGCACTTTATGATATCGGTAGCGGATGCACCATCGACCACATTGAAATCGAGCGTGCAGGCAATCGGCTGTGGGTAGCCTTCCGCGACACACAGGCTACCTCCCAACCGGCAGGCTTCGTCGGACTGACCATCCAGACCGATGGTGGTCTCCGTCTGGAAGAGAGCATACGCCACGAGCATTTCGCCGACCGTATCGTTGACTTTGAAAGCAAATATTGATATGACACGCATCCTATCTCTCTGTTTCATCCTGCTTGCAGCCGTCTCCACCCGGCTGCAAGCACAAATCCACTTCAGCACCGCTGACGACTGGGAGACCGTACTGGAGACTGCCCGACAGGAGCAGAAGAACATCTTCATAGACGTCTACACATCATGGTGCGGACCATGCAAACGTATGGCTCGCGAAGTATTCTCCGACCCTGCCGTAGGAAAATACATGAATGACCGCTTCGTCTGCATCCAACTTGATGCCGAGAAGCAGGCAGGACATCCGTTCTTCCGGCTCTTCAAGCCCAATGCGTATCCTACCTACTACTGGCTGGATGCCGACGGTCTGTTGCTTGACAGTCGTTCAGGCTATATGCCGGGAGAAACATTCCTGCAAGCAGTCCACGAAGCGGTAGAGAATCAGAAGGGAAAACGTCTGAAGGAATTTACAACACGTTGGAAAGGCGGAGAACGCGACACGGCGTTTGTCGAAGAATATCTCTTCGAGGTACTGCCACAGTTCCATCCCGACAGTGTCCGTCCTTTCCTGAACCAATATCTTGCCGGGCTGACACCGGAACAGCTCCGCAGCCCAAGTACAGGCAGAATGGTGATGCGCTTCACCCGTAATCTGGAGGACGATCTCATCCTGCGTACCTTGCTCGGACAGTCATCCTCTTACAGAGAACAACTGACACAAGAAGAGGTTGACAAGGCAATCTACTTGGTTCTGGTACGCATTCCGATGATGCATTTCAATACGGACAAAAACCTATATGCTGCAGACTTGCAATTGCTCAACAGATTGGACTATCCGGATAAAGAGCTATATAATAAGATAAGGGAAATCGAGCAGAAACTCTTCAGCGCACAATATGGCGAAGGGCTTCAACAAGCTGTTGAATTGTGCCAGGCACACGAGCAGGACCATCCGTCATTCTACTCAGAGCTTTACTACACACTCATCATCAGCAAATTCTTCCAGTCCGACTACAACCCCGGCACGGAAGAGCTTTCCGCAACACTCCATCTGGCAAAAAAGGCTTTCCATCTGTCTCCTTCCCAAAACACATTGTCTTATCTCGCTGCAGCCTACGCACGTGCAGGCAATTATCGGAAAGCATACCAGGCTCTAGCATACTTGCCTTTTTATAAGGCACCGACCTTGAGCAACGCCGTCTATCCGTTACTGGGTATTGTGTTTGACCGGGAAAAGGGAGAATGAAGTTCTCCACACGATGCCCCAGACAAGTTACAAACACAAACAAATCGCCTGAGAATACCACTCATACCATAATCTACGAGAAGAGTATTCTCAGGCGATTCCAGGATGCACCAGGCATGGCCCGGTGCATCCTGTTTGTTTACAATCGCTATCAATAGCCTGGATTCTGATATTCCGCACTATTGGTAATAGTAGCCGTAAATGTCGTTGATATAGGACGCAAAGCATATTCCGGCTTGAAATATTGGGCCAGATCCGGATGCGTCTCACTCAAATAAGTCGCATCTTTAAACATGCCTGTACGTTTCAGGTCATAAAAGCGGCAATACTCACCACACAATTCACGGCCACGCTCATCCAGCACGTCACGTACCGTCGGCTTGGTTGTCAATGGGACAGCTCCTGCACGAGCTCTTACCTTATTGATATAATTTGCTGCATGAGAGCCTCCGTTCAAATAGATGTCCAATTCAGCTGCTATCAAATACACCTCCGCCATACGCATGATAAAGGTCGCATTCAAGTTACCATTACGTTTTTTGGCTGGATTGGCCACATAATAGTTACTGCTATTGTGCTTGGTAAGGGACGGATAGAAATAACGGAACTGATTCTCCTTCCCTTCATATTGCATCTTTACATTATGCTTGACATCGTCATATACATCCGCATAATCAACAACCAGCACCTTATCCGTACGCTTCCGGGCTTTCCACTCTGCATAATCGGTATCTTGAGGCAGGATAATCCTGACAGCCTCATCTCCAACAGCCAACGACTGCCCCAATACGGATGCGTCTTTTCCATAATTGGTTAACGCATCTTTATCCCACTCATAGGCTTTATTGGCTTTCCATTCCGTTTGGAATATCTGATGGAAACGTGGGTCGAGCGTACCGTCCTTCTGCACAAAAAGACTGAGCAGATGCTGAGTAGGCATGAACAATCCAGCTTGGCTTCCTTCCCATGTCAGACGCGAAGCCTGCGTATCCTCTCGTGCCCCAAATCGATTGAGGTCACAAAGGAAATACTCATCATTACGGTTCAGTTTCCAGTTGCCGTTGCTGGAACCATGCCCGTCAGCACCGGCATACCAACGATGTTTCCACAAGGCTTCCTTGTTATTCCAATTGTTTTTCTCTGCAAACACCTCTCCAAAGTCAGGATACATATATGCATTGTACTTTGTGCCACCCGATTCACAATCATCAATCAGTTCTTTGGCTGCATCAAGTCCTTTCTGCAGAAACTCCGTCGCACCGTATTCATAAGTCTGCAAACATGCCTTGGCAAGGAAGCCGATTGCAGCCTTCCGCGTTGGCACTGTCGTCGTCTTATCATCTCCTTTTGTCAAATGTACGGCAGCAAACTCCAAATCAGGAATAATCACTTCCCGATAAATAGTCATCGGATCAGTTCGCACCGGAGCAAAATCCATCTTTTCCGATGGTTGGGTCAGCAATGTCACACCGCCAAATTGCTCCACCGCATTGAAATAATAAACAGCCCGCAAGAAACGCGCTTCCGCCACTTTGGCGTCGCGTTCATCCTGTGTCTTGAAAGGAGCCTTGGCAGCCAATGAGATCGCCATATTGCAGCTGCCTATACCATCATATGTACCATTCCACCAGTTATTCGTATAGGTCGTATTAGGGGCAGCTCCTGCAAAGAACCAGAACCATTGCGTCCATGATGTTGACTGATTCGCCCTATAAGTCCACAAATCCGTATCTCCTTCAGTCAAAGCCATCCAATTTTCTGCACCATAAAAGTATCTCTCCATGGCAAAATAGCACTGATTGACCAACGTGTTATAAGACTCCACAGAGTTAGCCGCCATATTGTCCATCGTAAATCCCCCGGGATTCACTTCGTCAAGGGAACACGAATGGAAGAGGGTTGCCACTGATACAGCAGCAGCAAAACTTATCTTTTTGATGTTGTTTTTCATATCTGTCCGTTTATTAGAAAGTGAGGTTTATACCAAAGACAAATTGCTTATATGTAGGGAAGGCATCAGAACCATTCATTTCCGGATCTGTCCCCTTAAGCTTCTTGTCCTTGACAAAAATGAAAGGATTATAAGCCGTAGCATAAATGCGACAACGCTCCATCAATGCATAACGCGATATCTTCTTTGGAAGGGTGTATCCCAAAGTGATGTTCTTGATTTTGATGAACGAACCATCATGCACACGCAGAGCATCCATCACACTTTGTTCCGTACCACTGCCCGGCACCGGATAATAAGCTTTTTGATTTTCTTCCGTCCAATAATCTACACCGGCAAGCTGATTGGTCGTCAAGCTGTAGTCCGCCGTATAACGGCCTAAAAGATCACTGCTGATTGTTTGTCCATAACGCGCCATTGTGAAAAACGAAAGGTCAAAATCACGATAGGTAAACGTATTGTTCAAACCGAAAATCCAGTCAGGATTGATATGTCCGAGTACCTGACGATCATCTTCGCTGTATTTATGTTTGCCTTCGTCCCCATCCTTGTCCAGTGTCTCCACCTTGACCCATCCGGGTTTTACACCATAAACAGCAAGTTCATCCTGAGAACTGTCCGTTCCCCAAATACCTAAATATTTATAACCATAAACAGACTTGATGGGATGTCCTTCAAAAAGGTTCTCTTTAATAAGGTCTCCGTCAGGAAGCTCATCGATCTGCTCCTTGCTCCAGGTAGCCGACAAAGTCGTGTTCCAAGTAAAATCCTTCGTGCGGATATTACGACTGTTGACAGTCACTTCCACTCCCTTATTGCTCGTCTTGGCAATATTCTCCCAGCTGTCCAGAGGCCTTCCCCATCCTGTGGCACCGCTGGTTACCGGCATCGTACGCTTGAACAACAATCCATCCGTTTTTGTACGGAACATGTCAATAGTTCCATCTATACGATTTCCCAAGATTGCAAAATCCAAACCTAAATTCCAGTTATATGACTTTTCCCAGCCTAACGAAGGGCTACCGTAAGTTTCTGTGTATTGAGTGAAAGAAACAATATTTCCATTCACAGTCACACCATTACCGGAATACTTATAAGCCCTCGTCTGTGTAGAGTATGCATCCACCCCACCGGAATTTCCGGTTACACCATAACCAATGCGAAGTTTCAGATTATCCAGCCATCCACGGCTTCCCTCCATAAATCCTTCATCGGAAATACGCCATGCCAACGCCGCAGCAGGGAACGAGTCCCACTTATTACCATCTGAGAAGAACGATACTCCATCCCAACGATTAGAGAAAGTGAAAAGGTACTTCCCTTTATAGGCATAATTGAAACGCAAAGCATAGGACATCTTCTGTTTCTGCTTAAAATCCGATTCCACATGCTGACTGGTTGTAGACATCAATCTCCAGAAGCTCCAGACATCCAGGTCTTGTCCACTACCTCCCGCCAAGGAACTCTCATCCTGAGACTTTTGCCAGGAAGTAATACCGGTAATACCCAAGTCGTGATCGTCTGCCAGGGTAATGTTATAGGAGGCTATGTTCTCCCAAGTGTAACTGTTGGAATGGTTATTGGTTATAGAAGCATGAGGGGTTCCGGCATAGGTCGGACGGTTGGCATTGCAATATGCTCCCCAATATTGTCCCTGACGGGAATAATTCAAGGTTGTGTTCAGTTGGCTTCTCAGCGTCAAGCCTTTTACCGGCGACAACTCCAGGTAGGCATTTGTATTGATGTAGGTTGCACGGGTATTGTTGGCATATTGATTCTTGATGTAATCGCCCATCGGGGAATATTGGTCTTTGATATACTCCGGTTGCAGTTCTCCCTGTTCATCATAGACGTCTCCCAAAGGAAAAGCTGTCAGTGCCCTAGTGAACGTATTCTTTACACCGGCATCAGCTATGGTATAATTCAGGTTCGAAGTAAAGCCGAGCTTAGCCCACGAGAAAATACGCTGATCAATGTTCAGACGCACGGAATAACGGTCCTGTTTCTCATTCTCCAACAAACCGGTATCCTGGCTGTAAGTGGCAGAAGCAAAAACCTGGGTATCTTCCGTTCCTCCGGTCACCGACATGGTGTATTTCTGCGTAGTAGCAGTTCCTCCTGACACTTCATCCACCCAATCAATCCATTTGCCGGCATTATAAGCATCGATGTAGTTTTCATCGCCACCCATCAGTGCTGCAATATTGGCAGGATAGTCTCCATTCTTATATTTATAAGCCTCACGCTGGTAAGCCAGCCATTCGTCACCGACCATGCCATGTTTAAACTCCGGAGAACCGCTGAAACCGTAATAAGCATCGAAATTCACTGTCGCCTTTCCTGCCCGTCCTCTTTTGGTCGTGATAATGACGACACCATTTGCACCGGCAGAACCATAAATAGCTGTCGAAGAAGCATCCTTCAACACATCGACGGACTCAATATCGGAAGGATTGACCTGGTCATAGCTGCCGGGCAATCCGTCGATGATAAACAGCGGCTCGTTACTTCCGTAAATGGAGCGTGAGCCTCGTAACAGAATGGTGGGTTTCTGTCCCAATTGGCCACTGGTTTTGGCGATGTCCATACCCGCCACTTTTCCCTGCAAAGCTTCCATCACATTATTAGTGGGTGATACCACAATATCTTCATTCTTCATGGAAGCCACCGCCCCTGTGAGGTCCCGCTTCTTCACGGTACCATAGCCCACAACGACCACTTCATCCAGTAGCTGGTTGTCAGGTTCCATCCTGATGGTCATGCGACCAGGAGTGATGGAAACATCCTGGGCTTTGTAACCCATGTAAGTCAATTGGAGAACGGTTGCCCCGGACGGAGCAGTGAGTTTGAAGTTTCCCTCGAAGTCTGTGATGGCACCCACCTTCGTTCCCTTCACCAGAACGGAAACGCCAATCATGGGTTCGCCTTTCTCATCGAGCACTTGACCGGATACGGTCTTGGATTGTAAAACCTCCTGAGGATTAGTTGTTTTTACCTCCCCCCCCACGCCACTTTGGCAGAAAGAGGAGCTGCTATCAACAGACTGGAAAATCCCCAGATAAAAGAAGTCTTCGTGACGCTGGAGAAGCGTTCACTGCTTGCCTTGTTTTTCATCATAAGGTCAGGTTGTTAGTAATAGGTTTAGTAAAAAGGAAATGATTTCGTGTGCAAAGATAGAAAGAACCCATAAATTCCCATTTCTTAAATGTTAAATAAGAATGTTAATGTACGATTTTAACTTTTAGTACTCGAGATAAAAATCTGAAACTCTTCACATCAGGCACATAAGAGTTACTTTGCATTCATTTTATTCCAGTAAGTTTAGAAGTCTTTATCCTTTTACTTTGCTTTCAGATAGAGCTGATACAAATCCCTTCCTATCTTTCTATTTTGAGAGATTGTTCAACGCAATAATTAATCGTCCAAGCTCAGAGTAAGTATAATCTCTAGCGCTCTTCTGTTTCTCTTCCATAGAACGGTTGGCATTGGCTACAGCCTTCTCAAGACTGCCACCATTTCGTTCAAAGTAACCATGCAACCCTTTAGTCTTGATAAAGAAATCGGCAGTCTTTTGATAGGCAATACATTGGTTAAGATCTTTGAGCAAGGGCTCTTGTGTCTCATATAGACGTGAAGTGTATCGAAAATAGTAGAGGAAGAATAATTCCGTACAGCGGTGAGTCTCAAAGAACTCAACCTTACAATATATACCTTTCTTGGGCTTGGCAACAGGCTTGGCATATTTCATCTTTAATTTTTGATATTGAGAACGCTCCGGTTCCACATCCCTCGTGTCCATATCGACAATGCAGAATATATGGTTGTAGCCCATTGCCACACCATCAGCAATCTTAGCTTCAAGTTCCTTCATGCTTGTATGCTTGGGATAGTCAGGCTTGATGGTCACGCTCTTGAATATATCACACAAGGATTTGAAGTAGAAAAATTCCGTAGGACCTTCACCCAGGATAAGTGCAGTTTGTCGTAATCTCCCCATATCAATCCTCTATATTTATAAAGATACTACCCAGCTCAGGCTTTGCTCCCAAACGTCCAATACGATAAGAGTTAAACAGGGACAAATTCTTATGCAACCCGAAAGAGTCACCGCGAGAATATTCAGAAGATGCGGTCTGCTTGTTCTTCTCCACGAACCATACCACACCCCTGTTTTCATTAATCAAATCCTGAGAAAGGAGCGTTGTTTCCTGACTTGTAATAATCAACTGAGACTTTTCGGAGTTGAAGATAAAGACGTTGAGGTAGTAATACAACAGGTCGTTGTGCAAATCCTCGCCAAGTTCATCAAGGAAGAATACATGAGAACTTGAAATCATATCGTACAACGCATCAAGAATGCGAATGTATTTCTGCGTTCCTTTTGATTGCCACTTCAGTGGAATATCAAAATCGCCATTGTCAGAATGATTCAGAAACGTAATGGAATCGGTTGTCGGTTTCAGCAACACATCTTTCATTTCTTCCGGAATGTTTTCTTTCTGAATACGCTCACGAAATTCGGCAGGAACAAAGCGGTCTTCTACAGAAGGTCTATATTCCAAGATATTCAAATCGGCCTTTTGAAGCATGGTGTTGTAGAACTTACACTTTGAAGGATTACTATATGCATCCTTTAGGATTTCGACAATTCCCCTTTCTACATCACCGTCTACATCGTGATAATTTTCCATTATCCAACCATGAAGAACATTGAACGGAGCAATATCTTCTTTTAAGGCAGCTTTTCTACAAACAGACAAAACACTATGATTATTCAACGTATTTTCCCGAATACTATCTTGCGTCTTGACTAGTAGTTTAAGACTTGGTCCAAACTTAACTTCAGCCTGCACATTATCACCAATAAACACACGCTCATAAAACAACGACTTTGATTTGTTTGGATAGTAATACAGGCTCTCATGCAGAATATATTTATCATTGAATTCTACGTCATAGTCATATCTGATGCCGTCTGCATAAAATGATACGTGCATCTGAGTTGGTTCATCCTTTGTGAGAATGAAAGGAATTCTGCCATTTATTCTTTGAGCCGCATCTGATTTTGGCTGTATCAACAAACGAAAAACCTCATTCAAAGCAATCAACATATTTGATTTTCCTGAAGCATTAGAACCGTACAGGATTCCTAACTTGTACAAGAATACTCCTTCTGTAACCTCTGCAACAAGTTCCGAAGAAGGACCTTTTGCCAAGAAACTCAGCTCCTGCTTATCGCGAATGGAAAGATAATTCCTTACCCAAAAATCTCTTATCATAGAATATATTTATGCCATTATTGTAATCTAATTGTAAAAATACAAATTATTTTTCTTACAAAGGGGATACGTTTTGCATATTTTGTAATAAAACTACGTTTTAGCAATATTTTAATACCAGTTTACAAAAGAATAATACGTAATCCTTGCAACCAGAAGTGCATTCACGCATCCCTCCTTCCGGCATTCCCCTCAATAATAGTTTTCCATCCGCAACCAACTTTCTGCTATTATTCCCTCCAAATCCCTACCTTTGCCTCCAGGATTAATACCTTATAAAGAAATGAATAAAATCGTACTGATTACAGGAGCCACAAGCGGCATCGGGCTGGCTTGTGCGCGGAAGTTTGCAGAGAACGGCGACAGGCTGATTCTCACCGGAAGAAAAGAGCAGCTGCTGGCTGCCATCAGACAGGAACTCATCGCACGGGGTGCGGAAGTGGTGACACTGACGTTCGATGTGAGAAACCGGGAAGCGGCAGAACAGGCACTCAACGGACTGCCACGGGAATGGAAAGAGATTGATGTCCTGGTCAACAATGCCGGACTAGCTCTCGGACTGGAACCGGAATATGCGGGGGATTTCCAGGACTGGGAAACGATGATTGACACCAACATCAAGGGACTGCTGACCATGACCCGACTCATTGTCCCGGGAATGGTGGAGCGCAACCGGGGACACATCATCAACATCGGTTCGGTCGCAGGCGATGCTGCCTACGCCGGAGGCAACGTGTATTGTGCCACAAAAGCAGCCGTCAAGGTTCTGACAGACGGACTGCGCATCGACGTGGCGGATACGTCCGTCAGAGTGACCAACCTGAAACCGGGACTCGTGGAGACCAACTTCAGCAATACCCGCTTTCATGGGGATGCGGAACGGGCTTCCAACGTCTACAAGGGCATCAAGCCGCTGACGGGTGACGACATTGCGGATGTGGCGGTCTATGCCTCCAATGCGCCCGAACACGTACAGATTGCCGAAGTTCTGATACTGGCCACACACCAGGCAAGCGGCAGCGTGATCGTCCGGAAATGACCGCGTGTCATTTTGTCAAAGTGTCAAACGAATCGCCTGAGAAGGGCCTTCCTTGAGCCAAAATACGAGTTGGTGACCGGGAAAGGCATTCTCAGGCGTTTTGCCAAATACACATTGCTGCAAATGAGAGAGACTGACGAACCGAATGTCGGGCATTCCTCCGAATCCCTGGCAGAAGAATAAGAGCACACGGTGTAAGGTATACAAAACAATAGTTCGCAAAAGTGTGCCTTCTCATACAAACCAGAGGTGAAAATCATTAAATTATTGTCTTCGAATCCTAAAACAAGTGTTTCGTCTTCCGAATATTTGACTTTGACGGATGAAACAATATTGTTTAGGAAGTGAAACACTTGTGTTTGGCACGTGAAACAATATTGTTTGACGAGTGAAACAATATTGTTTCGTGGTATAATTATGCATCTTTACCCCTTGTACGGAATGTTTATACGGACGGAAGTGAATGAATATTCTTAAAATAACCTACTTTGCCCGATTTTTCAAAAAGTAGCGTTAGCCGGAAAAGGGGAAATCGAGAAAAAAGGAAAGAGAAAATGCGGTTTCAGCATCCATCTGTCAACGAACGTCGGGCGACATTCTTCCGGCAGCCCCCAACCGTTGCCGTGTCTTGCCACTGCTCCATGAGAACAGGTAGAGCGGAAGAAGGCTTACGCCCTGCCGAAAATCAAATGAAACTTTATGCACCCAATATGCCCTGATGTCCGCAAAAAGACGTTTCTTTGTAACCGGAAACCCCAGACTCATAAAGAATGTAGAGACGATGTGTAAGGAATGGATGAACACCCGCCGGTCATCAGGCCGTTCAAAGTTACGTTTGGTTTCAGGGACAAGCTCTTTGCTGAAGGGATTGTGCCTGGTGTTGATGTGTGTCTGCCTGAACGTGCAGGCGCAACGGATTTTCACGTATGGCTATGGCAACGGGGACTGGAAAGACACCGAGGTGACCGGACATGTGCAGATGGAAGAAAGTGAATCCAAGCAAATCATGCCCCTTGCCAATGCCGGCATACGTGTCTATTGTCTGACCGACTCGACCTACAACGGTGGCATGACGGTGACGGACAAGGACGGAAACTTCATCCTGCACGCCTTCCAGCAACGTTCCAAAGACTACGAAGTGCACATCTCCTACCTGGGGACCGACACCTACAAACACCGCCTGACACGGGTCAACATCATCCGGCTGGACACCATCACACTCCACGAGAAACCCATCACGATGGAAGAGGCGGTCATCGTCGCCAAGCTGAAGAAGATGCGTATCCTGGGCGACACGACCATCTTCAACACCGATGCCTTCCGTGTGTCGGAAGGGGCGGTACTGCTGGAACTGGTGCGCAAGATGCCGGGACTGCGCATCACCCAGGGTAAAATGACCTATCAGGGGAAAGACATCTCGGAAATCCTGCTCAACGGAGAGAAATTCTTCGCCAACGACATCAGCATCGCCCTGCAGAACATGCCGGTGGAAGTGCTGAAGGAGGTACGTATCTATGACAAGAAGTCGGAGAAAAGCGAGCTGACGGGAGTGGACGACGGACAGCACCAGACGGTGATGGACCTGAAGACCAAACAGGAGGTCAACGACGCCCTGATGGCAAATGCCAGTGCAGGCATCGGCGACCAGGACCTCTACGGACTGAATGCCATGCTCAACTATTTCAAGACGGGAGGAGACCATGCCAGCGTCTATGCCAACCAGCACAACACCCCCAACGACATCGGCATGGACATGTTCGGGGGACAAATGTTCTCCGGCGGATTCTTCGGAGGAGGAGGAAACCCGATGAGGCAGCTCTCGCGCCGCATGGGAGGGAGCGTCGGCAAAAAGATGGGGAAGGTCTACACCAACGGAGACATCAGCTACAACAGCGACGGGAACGACACGAAGAGCTATACGGTCACGGAGAACTATCTACCGACGGGAAACACCTACTCCGACCAGTCGTCGCTCAACTCCACGAACGGCAAGAACATCAGTGCCAACGTCAACATCATGGGCGACCTGAGTGAACGGCTGGGCATCATGGGCAACTTCCGCTTCGGGAACTACCGGAACGACAACCGCAGCAGCTTCCGTCAGGCAACGTTCAACACCCGCCCTTCCGTTGCCGACCCGCTGGAGGATGAAGACGGCATCCCCCTCTCCCAACGCATCAACCGCATCAACCAGGAATCGCTGGCGTCGGGTGACCGGAAAAGCCTGACAGGCACACTGATGCTGACCTACCGTTTTGCCAAGGAGGGCCGCAACCTGACACTCAACCTGAACGGGAGCAAGGACGACGGGGAGAGCCGACGTTACCAACAGTCATCCACCCGATACTACCAGCTGGGTGACTCACTGCTCATCCAGGACCGCTTCACCCTGTCGCCCACCTCGTCGGACATGCTGTCCGCCAGCCTGTCCTACCACGAACCTCTCAGCGAACATGTCGGCATCGAACTGTCCTACGGCTACAACACCAACCGCAACAAGGAGGACGAGCAGGTGTTCGACCTCGGCAGGTTTTCCTTCCCCGACGGGAACCGCCCCATCGGTTCATTGCCTGAAGGGTATGAAGCGGGCCGCATCGACAGCCTGAGCAACGTGAACAACCGACGGGACAACCAGCATACCTTCGGACTATCCCTTAACCTCACGAAAGACAAATGGAACATGAATGCCGGCATCCACTTCATTCCCCAATCGCAAAACATCTACATGCTGCGCGAACAGAGTGTGACCGACACCACCCTGCACCGCCTCAACATCGGCACTGCCCTGATGGCTTTCTACTCCAGGGACAAGCTCTCGCTGAGCATCAGCTATTCGGGCAACTCGCGTTCACCCGATGCCAACCAGCTTCTGCCTGTCATCAACAACGACAACCCGCTGTACATCATGGAGGGAAACCCTGACCTGAAGACCTCCTACAGCCACAACGTCAACACGAACTTCCGTCTGAACCGTCTGTGGGCAAACCTCAGCTTCTCGCAGAGCTTCAACGACCTCACCTACAAGACCCTCTATGACCCGGTGAGCGGTGTGCGCACCAACCGACCGGACAACATCAACGGCAACTGGGGAACAATGCTCAACGTGGGCTACAGCAAAGACTGGGAGGAATTCTCGCTCGAAACGGAGACAAGCTACAGCTACAACAACCGTCCCAACTATGTCGAGGTGAGCGACCGCATCAGCAAGGATGCCGTGCGCAACCACAACTTCGGCCAGCTCCTCAAGGGCATCTACACGCCGGAGTGGGCTGAGTTTATCCTCTCCGGACGGTTCGACATGGACAAGACGAAAGCCAAGGTGGAACGTTCGTCGAACAGCTTCACCAAGACCTTTACGTTCCTGGCAGAGACCAACTTCTACCTTCCGCTGAACATCCGCCTGGGTTCCTCCTTCAGCTGCATCACGCGTCACGGCTTCCTGTCGGACGACATGAACCACTCCGAACTGTTGTGGAACGCCAATGCCTCATGGAGCTTCCTGAAGAAGAAACAGGCAAGCCTGAAGCTGGAGGTGTATGACATCCTGAACCGTGCGAAGAACATCACGACCTACACCACCTCGACGGGCAGCACCCAGTCGCGTTCCGAAGGAGTGAACAGCTACTGCCTGCTGTCGTTCAACTACCGTTTCAATCTCTTTAAGGGAAAAAAGGAAATGGAAGACTGAAAGGTCGGCTGAAATGAACTATCTTTGTTGCTTGGTTCAGTAAACAACAAAGATTACTATGGCAGACAGCAACTACATTGAGATCAAAGGTGCACGGGTCAACAACCTGAAGAACATCGACGTCAAGATTCCCCGCAACAAGCTGGTGGTCATCACCGGACTCTCCGGTTCGGGCAAGTCGTCGCTCGCCTTTGACACCCTATATGCCGAAGGGCAGCGCCGCTATGTGGAGAGCCTTTCCGCCTACGCCCGGCAGTTTCTCGGACGAATGAGCAAGCCGGAATGTGACTTCATCAAAGGCATTCCGCCTGCCATCGCCATCGAGCAGAAGGTGAACAGCCGCAACCCCCGTTCCACAGTCGGCACTTCGACGGAAATCTATGAATACCTCCGCCTGCTCTATGCCCGTGTGGGCAAGACCTATTCCCCCATCAGTGGACAACTGGTGAAGAAGCACACGACCGAGGATGTGGTGGAATGCATGAAGTCGTATTCCAAAGGGACACGCTACACCGTGCTTGCCCCGCTCTGTCTGCGTGACGGACGGACGTTGGAGGAGCAGCTCGACATCGACTTGAAACAGGGATTTGCCCGCATCGAGGTCAACGGCGAGATTGTCCGCATCGAAGACTATCAGCCGCGTAAGGGCGACACCGTCAACCTGCTCATCGACCGCATGACCTGCGACGACAGCAAGGACAGCATCAGCCGCCTCATCGACTCTGCCGAGACTGCCTTCTATGAGGGCGACGGCACGTGCATGCTGCGTTTCTACCCTTCGCAAATCATCCATACATTCTCCAAACGTTTTGAAGCTGACGGCATGACCTTCGAGGAACCGACCGACCAGATGTTCTCGTTCAACTCGCCGCTGGGTGCATGCCCCGTGTGTGAGGGATTCGGCAAGGTCATCGGCATCGACGAAAGCCTCGTCGTCCCCAACCGTGCCCTGAGTGTCTATGACGGGGCTGTGGTATGTTGGCGTGGAGAGAAGATAGGCGAATGGCGCGACGCCTTCATCCGTCAGGCTGCGAAGGTGGACTTCCCCATCTTCACTCCCTACTACGACCTGACGCAGGCACAGCGTGACTACCTCTGGCACGGCGACCGTGACAAAATCTGCATCGACTCGTTCTTCAAGATGCTGGAGGAGAACCAGTACAAGATACAGTACCGCGTCATGCTCGCACGTTACCGCGGCAAGACGACCTGTCCTGCCTGTCACGGGACGCGTCTCAAGCCCGAAGCGGGCTATGTGAAGTTGGGCGGACGTTCCATCTCCCAGCTGGTGGACCTCTCCATCACGGACCTGAAGGACTTCTTCGCCCATTTGCAGCTCGACGAGCACGACACCATCGTGGCACGACGCATCCTCACGGAAATCAACAACCGGCTTCAGTTCCTGCTCGATGTCGGACTGGGCTATCTCACCCTGAACCGTACCAGCAACACGCTCTCGGGTGGAGAAAGCCAACGCATCAACCTTGCCACGTCATTGGGCAGCAGTCTGGTCGGCTCGCTCTACATCCTCGACGAACCGAGCATCGGTCTGCACAGCCGCGACACCGACCGACTCATCAAGGTGCTCCGCCAGCTGCAACAGTTGGGCAACACGGTCGTAGTGGTGGAACATGACGAGGAAATCATCCGTGCCGCCGACTACATCATCGACATCGGTCCCCGTGCCGGACGACTGGGAGGCGAAGTGGTCTACGAGGGCGACATGCATGACCTGAAGCCCGGCAGCCAGAGCTACACCGTCCGCTACCTGCTGGGAGAAGAGGAGATTGCCCTCCCCCACAGCCACCGTCCGTGGAACAACTACATCGAGGTGAAGGGCGCACGCGAAAACAACCTGCGCGGCATCGACGTCAAGTTCCCGCTCAACGTGATGACAGTCGTCACCGGTGTCAGCGGCTCGGGCAAGTCGACCTTGGTGCGCAACATCTTCTACCGTGCCTTGAAGCGCATCTACGACGAGTCATCAGAGCGTCCGGGTGAACACATCTCGCTGGAGGGAGACGTGAAAATGGTGAGCAACATCGAGTTCGTAGACCAGAACCCCATCGGCAAATCTTCACGGAGCAATCCCGTGACGTACATCAAGGCGTATGACGAGATACGCAAGCTTTTCGCCGACCAGGCGCTTGCCAAACAGATGGGCTACAGTGCCGGCTATTTCTCGTTCAACACCGACGGCGGACGTTGCGAGGAGTGCAAGGGGGAAGGGACGGTCACCGTGGAGATGCAGTTCATGGCGGACCTGGTGCTGGAGTGCGAATCGTGCCACGGCAAACGTTTCAAGAAAGAAGTGCTGGAAGTGAAATACCACGACCGCAACATCTACGACATCCTGGAGATGACAGTCAACGAAGCCATCGAGTTCTTCACGCTCCACAAGCAGACACGCATCGTGAAGAAACTCCTCCCCCTACAGTCGGTAGGACTGGGATACATCAAGCTGGGACAGTCATCGTCGACCCTCTCGGGTGGTGAGAACCAACGCGTGAAGCTTGCCTACTTCCTCAGCATCGAGAAGGCATCTCCCACCATCTTCATCTTTGACGAGCCGACCACCGGACTCCACTTCCACGACATACGGAAGCTGCTTGAGGCATTCGATGCGCTCATCAACCGCGGACATACGGTTGTCATCATCGAGCACAACCTCGACGTGGTGAAGTGTGCCGACCATGTGATTGACCTCGGACCGGAAGGCGGAAGCCGGGGAGGCAATCTGGTCGTGGCAGGAACTCCCGAAGAAGTGGCTGCCTGTGCGGCATCTTACACCGGACAGTTCCTGCGTGAGAAACTAGAAACAGGTCTTCACCAGGCCCCGTCTGCCTGACGTCACGGAACGGGAGCATATACGACAAGAGGCACGAAGACATCGGAAGACGGGACCTCACCCGCTACTTCGTGTCTTCGTGCCTCTTGTCGTATGCAGTCTCTCTGCGCTCAGCCGCACAGGAATTACCGGTGACGGTTTGCACGCCGCCGACGGTATTCAGCCTTCATCTTGGCGGAACCCGAACCATGTGCGCCGGTGACATACGCCTTCTTCTTGGCCTTGGTCTTCACACCGGTCTTTTCGGTCTTCGCCTTCGGGGCACCGCGGAACACGATGCCTTCAGTCATTGCTTGTTCTATACTCATGCGATAGGGGTATTTAATGGTTTCAGTTGACAAGTAAACGCTCAGTCCAGCAACATGATGCCGGAGAGCATGCGTCCGCTGTGAATGCCCAGCCGACGTGCGGAGAAGAAGTCGTCACACTGCAGATAGGTGCACACACCGGAACACTCGATCTGCTCCTTCGGGATGCCTGCTTCCAGCAGCTGCCAGTAGTTCGTCATCCACAGGTCGATGTGCCAACGCGACGACGGACGGTACCAGCGCGCAATCTTCTCCATCGGGAAGCCTGCCTCACGGAATGCCTCATAGACTTCCACCCCCACTTCGAAAGCTTCGAGGGAAATGCCCGGTCCGATGGCAACCGACACATCCGACGGACGGGAGCCATACATACGGCTCATGCAGTCGAGTGTCTTCCCGGCAATGCGTCCGACAGTGCCTCGCCATCCGGCATGTGCCACTGCCACGACATTCCGACAGGAATCATGGAAAATGAGCGGAATGCAGTCTGCCGTCGAGACACACAGACAGAAGCCACGCCGGTCGGTCACCAGGGCATCCACCCCTTCAAGCATCTCGCGACGTTTCACCGACGGCGCATTGATATAATCATCACCGACGGACAGGACCTGCGTCCCGTGCACCTGATGGGGAATGACCCAGTCCAGGGGAATCACAGGCAGGAGTGTCGACAGATGTTGCAGGTTCTGACAGACGGACATGGGGTCGTCTCCACAATAAGGGGAACAGTTGAACGAGGCATACTTCCCCTCGCTGCAACCACCCCTGCGTGTGGTCGAGAAGGCTGTCACACCGGCTTGCCGGCTGAAAAGCTCATACTCCAGCAGTTCCTTATTTGCAGACAAACGGCTCATTGTTTCTCGTCATCCCAGTCTTCTTCGTATTCATAGTCTTCGAGGTCCTCCACCTCTTCTTCATCGACATAGGTGATGTCTTCGTCCTCACCCATGGCTTGCAGTTCGCTTTGGAGGAGACGGACGTCCTTGTTGCGGTGCACGATGCGTTCGCCGGCAACCGCCTCCAACTTGTTGCTTTCGCTG
The DNA here is from genome assembly GCF_023337025.1 of Mediterranea sp. ET5. Lineage (NCBI taxonomy): Bacteria > Pseudomonadati > Bacteroidota > Bacteroidia > Bacteroidales > Bacteroidaceae > Mediterranea > Mediterranea sp. ET5. The sequence continues at coordinate 192,243 of NZ_JAMBLN010000003.1, forward strand.
TTCAGCTCGGTCCAGAGGATATCCTTCAGCTGACTGATTCCCATGCCGGTCAGAGAGGAAATGAACACATGGGGTACATTCTCCGGCAGGTTCTCCGCCAGCATCTCCATCAGCTCTTCATCGAGCATGTCACACTTGGTGATGGCAAGCACCCGTTGCTTGTCGAGCATCTCGGGATTGAACGTGGCAAGCTCGTTGAGCAGAATCTCATACTCCTTGCGGATGTCGTCCGTGTCGCCGGGAACCATAAACAACAGCAACGAGTTGCGCTCGATGTGACGCAAGAAGCGCAGTCCCAGTCCCTTTCCCTCACTGGCTCCCTCGATAATGCCGGGGATGTCCGCCATGACGAACGACTTCCCTTCATGGTAGGAGACGATGCCGAGATTCGGCTCCAGGGTGGTAAAAGGGTAATTGGCTATCTTCGGACGAGCCGATGAAACGACCGACAGCAACGTCGACTTACCGGCATTGGGGAATCCCACCAGACCGACATCGGCAAGCAACTTCAGCTCCAGGATGACGGTCATCTCCTGCATCGGTTCACCGGGCTGTGCAAAACGGGGAGCCTGACGGGTGGCAGTCTTGAAGTGCCAGTTGCCCAAGCCTCCACGTCCGCCCTTGAGCAGAATGACCTCCTGACCATGCTCGGTGATGTCGCACACATACTCACCTGTCTCGGCATTGTAGACCACTGTTCCGCAGGGAACCTCGATTACCTTGTCCTCTCCGTCCTTGCCGAAGCTGCGGTTGCGTGACCCGTTGCCTCCATGACCGGCAAACACGTGGCGGTCATACTTCAGGTGGAGCAGGGTCCAGTAGTTGCGGTTACCGCGCAAAATCACATGACCGCCCCGTCCACCGTCCCCTCCGTCGGGACCTCCGTTGGGGATGTATTTCTCCCGGCGCAAGTGTGCCGAGCCTCGTCCGCCCTTACCGGAGCGGCAATAGATTTTCACGTAGTCTACAAAGTTCGATTCTGCCATATTCAAAAGTTTGTATTGGTAATCTGCAGGCTTCGGGATGTCAGCCGACGCCCCGTGCGCCTTTACAAAGGAAGCGCAAATTACGCAAATTCATGTCATTTGCGAAACCTGCGCCTCCTGATTTTATAGTTTGCTTACAATTTTTCGATAGCGGCAACAATATCGGCAAAGATGCCTTCCATTGTTCCTACACCATTGATGTGGTGATACTTGCCTTCCTTCTTATACCAGTCGATAAGCGGAGCGGTCTGTGAATGGTAGACCACGAGACGCTTCTTGATGGTCTCTTCGTTGTCGTCTGCACGTCCGCATTCCTGTCCGCGCTTGATGAGACGGGTCATCAGCTCGTCTTCGGGCACTTCCAGGTCGAGCATCAGAGACACTTCCTGTCCTCTCTCTTTCAGCATGGTTTTCAGTGCTTCTGCCTGTGCGATGGTACGGGGGAAACCGTCAAAGATGACACCTTTGCTGTCCTTGAACGAATCGAAGACACTTGCCAAGATGTCAATCATCAGCGAGTCGGGGATGAGCTGTCCCTGGTCGATATATCCTTTGGCTGTCTTTCCCAGCTCCGTTCCGTTCTTGATTTCAGCGCGGAGCACATCACCGGTAGAAATGTGATTAATACCGAATTTTGCTACAATACGCTCGCTTTGGGTGCCTTTTCCTGACCCCGGAGCGCCAAAAATAACAATGTTCAACATGATTCTCGTTTTAATAAAATGACGTGCAAAATTACGCTTTTTCGCCTATCTGTCAAAATTCAATCCGGAAGATTAAACAAAAAGGCACGAAGATACCTCGTGCCTCTGTGTTATGCAAAATCAATGGTCTGCCGACGGTCAGCGTGCCGCATAGTAAGTGGCACCCATGATGGCGTCGCGGGCTGCGCTCACACCTTGTGCATCGGGAGTGACATTGATGTATTGTCCGTTCTGCATGTTCAGGTCGACCGTCCCGTCGTTGCAGAGCTTCATGATTTCATAGCTCTTGCCGTCGCATACCACATTCCAGCTCTGCTCCTCCTGGTTGAAACGGAGTTCCACGGGAGCGCTTTCACCTTCTTTCTCGATGGAGTAACCGTCCTTGGTGGTGGTCACCAGGAACTTGCCGTTCTCGGTATTCACCTCTTTCACCGTACCTGCGGCAATCGGGTTCGTACCACTCCAGAACTCAACGGAGTTCAACACAAGAATGTCTGCCAGGAAAGTAACCTCATAGACAGGGACAATCCACAATCCGATGTGGATCAGCTCGTTCAGGAACTTGTTGCCGGTAGCCTGTTCGTTCCATCCGCGTACTTTATTAAATAAGGCATACGAACCGATGCATGATGTCAGCGTTGCCCCGGCAAGGGCACAGCAAACGATAGATGTTCTGATTCCTTTCATAATAGTTGGTTTTTGTTAGGTGAAATATGTGTCAGTAAAAGTAGGACTTTATTCTGAAATTCCGGAATTATTGCTAGCAATTTTAGCCTTATTATGACTAAAACCTGTTTTATAACATGTTTTACTTACACTAAATGACAAATTGCCCTGCATTTTGCAACATTCTTTCATTGGTTATAGATAGAATAATCGTACATTTGCCTCGCAATAAATCTAACCTTATTTATTAAATAGAAAGAGATGACAGAAAAAATTCACCAAACGTTGCGCGACTCGAAGGCTGCCCGCTGGACAGCGTTGGCGGTCGTTGCATTCACGATGTTGTGCGGTTATTTCCTGACCGACGTGATGGCTCCCCTGAAGCCAATGCTTGAAAAAGAATTGTTATGGACCAGTACGGACTACGGAATCTTCACGAGTGCATACGGATGGTTCAATGTGTTCCTGCTGATGCTCATCTTCGGCGGTATCATCCTCGACAAGATGGGAGTCCGCTTCACCGGTCTGGGTGCCTGCATCCTCATGGTGATCGGCTGTACCATCAAATATGGTGCCGTGTCGGGACTCATTCCGTTGGAAGGAACAGTCATTGCCGGCATGAAAGGACAGGTTGCCATCGCAGCGTTGGGATATGCCATCTTCGGTGTCGGTGTGGAAATTGCCGGCATCACGGTGTCTAAAATCATCGTCAAGTGGTTCAAGGGATATGAGATGGCACTTGCCATGGGTCTGGAGATGGCTACCGCCCGTCTGGGAACGATGCTTGCCATGTCCGTCACCGTACCTTTTGCCAATTTCTGCGGAAGCATCTCAGCCCCCATCCTGCTGTGTCTTGTCATGCTGTGCATCGGTCTGATTGCCTTCTTCATCTATACCCTGATGGACCGCAAGCTGGAGGCTTCCATCGGCAAGGACGAGGCTTCTGCCGACGACGCCTTCCGCCTGAGTGACATCATGCTGATTGTCCGCAACAAGGGTTTCTGGCTCATCGCCCTGCTCTGCGTGTTGTTCTACTCTGCCGTATTCCCCTTCCTGAAATATGCCACCGACCTGATGGTGAACAAATATGAGGTAGACCCTGAGCTGGCAGGCATCATCCCGAGCCTTCTTCCGCTGGGTACCCTCTTCCTCACTCCGTTCTTCGGCAACCTCTATGACCGTCACGGAAAGGGAGCCACCATCATGCTGATTGGTGCCGTGATGCTCATCGGCGTACATGCGTTGTTCGCCCTTCCGCTGCTCAACTACTGGTGGTTCGCAACCATTATCATGATTGTGCTGGGTATTGCGTTCTCACTGGTTCCGTCTGCCATGTGGCCGTCGGTTCCCAAGATTATCCCGGAGAAACAGTTGGGAACGGCATACGCCCTTATCTTCTGGGTACAGAACTGGGGATTGATGGGTGTACCTGCACTCATCGGATGGGTGCTTGACCGCTATTGCAAACTTGGCGGCGAGGGACAACCTGCCTACGATTACACGCTCCCGATGACCATTTTTGCCTGCTTCGGTGTGCTGGCTCTCATCATTGCCCTGATGTTGAAAGCTGAAGACAAGAAGAAAGGCTATGGACTGGAAGAAGCAAATATCAAACAGTAATATATAATATCAGGTGATATAGCCAACGAAAAGAGGGTGTGTCAAAAATTACGACACACCCTCTTTTCGTTGGTTCTTACTACTTATCTTGTTGGGCTTCTTTCTTGTCTTGGTGATTAAAATATAACACCCCAACAATGGCTATTGCTGAAACAAGCCCGAACATTACTAATGCTCCCATGCTTATTCTCCTTTCTTTTTGTCATTAACAAGCCAAAGACCTGCTAAAAGGGTTACTACTATTGACAACGAACCTCCCACGTATATTATCCATTTTGCTTGTACATCCCCAAAAATTGAAGAAAGCACAACTGCTGTAGTTATATACTTGGCGATGTCCATCAGCCATTTTCCTAATTTTCTTCTCATATGCAAATATATAAATATTATATCATTAAAAGACGCATCCTCCGCGTCATTTCATCCCTCCCCAAGCAGATAAATCAAAAAGAAACTACTTCGGCAATTCTGCTTGACAGATTCAGCAGAATCCCTGTTTCCTGCTAACGCGTCTTTTTCAAAAAGCAATCCAATCAGAAGTCAACCGTGAATGAATGCAAACAAAAACGACGAAAAAAGAGTTCAATTTTAGAAAACTATACATTTTATTCCCGAAATATTGACAAAACGTGCCCGGAACAATATTGTTTCGCGAGCCAAACAATATAGTTTGAGGCGTCAAACAATATAGTTTCACCTGCCAAACACTATTGTTTCGTCCGCGGAAGTCAAATCTTTGGAGAATGAAACGCAAAAACACCGGGTTTCGTTCTCTAGAATGAGTGCCGTGTCAACAAATCGGAAGCTTTCATAAAGTGCGCTTCAGGGAGCTGAGAATGTCAGTTAGGCAAGACACTGTGCCTGGACTCTTCCTACATGATAGCATGCCGACCCAATCGGTATCAATCTGCATTCTGCAAATCGCCTGAAAATGCCACGAAATCCATCCAATCGTATTTTGGTGCGAGGATGGGCACTGTGAAGACCTTCGTTTGACATTTTGTCAAATCACAATTCAGGAACGTTCACCAATCCCAATGTAGGGGTGACCGGTCTGGTCGCCCTGCATTTTTGTTAATAAAAGCAAATCATACCCCAGGTAGGCTTCTCTTATGTGTATTAATTGATGTAATGAAGCTTCACTCCCCTTCATTCACCTGCAACGATGAAAACAAGAAAGACACCTGACTGGCTGCAACGTTACTGGGACAACCTCTATACGACAGAGGATGCCCAACGGCTGTTTGACCTTAGCAAGAACAAGGACGCATCCGACATCACGGAAGCGGACGACTCCGGACTGTGGGAAGAGTCCTCCTCTCCCGCCCTGACTCCTGACGAACAGGAGAAGGAACAATACCGTGCGGAGGCACGCCGTCTGCTGCAACAGCTGCAAGCACCTGCCCCGCAACCCGAACGCAGCAAGACACGGTTCGTGCGTCGCCTGCTCCAAGTGGCGGCAGTGGTCTGCTTCGTACTGGGCAGTGTCTACCTGTGGGACTACTGGCGGAAGGCAACGGTCGACTACCTGGAGGTAGCCACGGCTGTCAACGAACACCGCGACATCATGCTGCCCGACGGGACACGGCTCACCCTGAATGCCTGTTCACGGGTACGCTATCCGGAACAGTTCCTTGCCGAAACCCGTGAAGTGGAACTGGAGGGGGAAGGTTTCTTCAGTGTGACACATGACACAGCGCACCCCTTCGTGGTAAAGACCAGCCGCATGGATGTCCGGGTACTGGGAACACGCTTCAATGTCAAGTCCTACTCCACCGACGAGATTATCGCGGTGGAAGTGGAAGAGGGCAAGGTGCAGGTCGACCTTCCGGAAGCCATGATGCGCCTGAAGGCGAACGAGCAGATGGTATGCAACACCTCGTCCGACGTGTTCAACAAGCAGCGGATGGAGCACGAAGCCGCGACCTGGCGGAAAGGGTTCCTCTACTTTGACCGGACACCCATGAGCGATGTGGTGAAGACCTTGGAACGTCTCTACGGTTGCCGCATCCGTCTGGCACCCGGTCAGACCTTCGACAACCTTATCTCCGGAGAGCATGACAACCCCAACCTCGAATCCGTGCTCCAGTCCATCGAGTTCACCAGTGGCATACACTACCGGAAGGAAGGGAACGACATCCTCCTCTACAAAGACTGAAACATCCATCAAGAACCCGCAACCTCATGAACCGCAAAGCACCTACCTGAAAACACGGCTCCGACAGGAGCGTACCCCCGGAAGAACAACCTCGCATTTATCATATCCTATTGCCAAATACACATTAACCAATGAAACACACACATCCATTCAAGCGGAAGACCTGTACCTGTCTGTTGGGACTGTCACTGCTATGTGCCGTCCCTGCCCCTTCGCTGATGGCGCAGGAGAAGACCGCTGTCACACTGAACGTGCGCAATGAGCGCATCACAAATGTATTCAATCAGATAACCCGGCAGTCCGGCTACAAGTTCTTCTACGACGAAGAGCTGGTCAACTCCACCTACGAGGTGACCCTGAAGTTCAGGAACGCTTCGCTGGAAGACATCCTCAGGGAACTCTCCCGACAGACGGGACTGTCGTTCGTCCGCAACAACAAGACCATCACGGTGGGGAAGAAGGAGAACACGACCGACCGGAAGGGAAAAACCATCCAGGGAACGGTCATCGACGCGTCGGGCGAACCCATCATCGGAGCCACCGTACAAGTGAAAGGGACGCAGCTGGGTGCCATCACCGACATGGAGGGACGCTACACCCTGAGGAACGTCCCCGACGGGGCAACCCTCTCATTCTCCTACATCGGTTTCCAGTCACAGGATATCCGGGCCAGTGATACCCGAGCACTGGCACGGGTCGAGTTGAAAGAAGATGCCGAGCTGCTCGACGAAGTGGTTGTCCTGGGTTACGGCAACATCCGCCGCAGCGACGTCACGGGTTCCATCGCGTCGGTCTCAGCCGAAACGCTCTCGAAGGTAGCTTCCAGCTCCATCGCCGACGCCATTGCCGGTAAAATGGCCGGTGTGCAAGTGACTACAGCCGACGGTGCGCTGGACGCGGAAATCAGCGTCCGGGTACGTGGCGGAGGCTCCATCACACAGGACAACTCCCCGCTCTACCTCGTCGACGGCTTTCCGGTGGACGACCTGAGCGGCATTCCCCTGACGGACATCGAGTCCATCGACGTCCTGAAGGAAGCCTCCATGACCGCCATCTACGGTGCACGGGGTGCCAACGGTGTGGTCATCATCACGACCAAGAACCCGAAAATCGGGAAAACCTCCATCCAGTTCAACAGCTACGTGCAGACACGTACGCTGGCAAAGAAGTTGCCCGTGATGGACAACTACGAGTTCGTCATGGCGGACTATGAGTACGAGATGATACGCAAGGGTTCGGACGAGTCATTCATCAAGAACTTCGGCTACTACGACGACATCGAACTGTACAAGTACACCGACTCCACCGACTGGCAGGACGAAATCCTCGGAGGCAACCCCATCTCGCAATACTACAACGTGACCATCAACGGAGGCACGGAGAAGACCAAGTTCAACCTGAGCTATACGTTCAACGACGACGAGGGACAGCTCATCGGCTCGGGCATGTCGCGCCACAACATCAACCTGAAGCTGAATCAGGAACTGGTGAAGAACCTCCGTCTGGAGACCAACGCGACCTACCGCACACGGACCATCGACGGAGCGGGCACAGCCGGCACAAGCGTCCTGACAGCCCTGCGCTACCGTCCGACCAACGGACTGAGCAGCGACGTGATAGAGGATGCGGAGAGCGACGAGGAGAACCTCGACGAAGAAGGCAACACCCTGAACAAGCGCTATACGCCGCTGGAAGAGAACGAGCAGAACTACCGCAAACGCACCGAACAGCTCGTCGACCTGAAAGCCGCCCTCGTGTGGGACATCGTGAAGGGGCTGCAGTTCCGCTCGGAGTACGGCATCAGCACCAAGTATTCCAATGACAACAAGTTCTACGGTGCCCTGTCGAGCAAGGCATCCGGCTCGGGCATGAACAACCTGCCGTCGGCTGAACGGACGAAGGGATACAAGGAGACTTACCGCCTCGCCAACACGCTGACCTACCGCAACTCCTTCAACAGGCGGCACAACGTCAACCTGATGGTGGGTCAGGAAATCAACCACTCGCAGAGCGAACAGACCTTCATGAGTGCCCGCTACTTCCCCGCCACCATCACGGCGGAAGCGGCACTGGAGAACTTCGCCCTGGGTACACCCAACCAAAGCACCAGTTCCAAGGAAGCCCCGACCCGCACTGCCTCCTACTTCGGACGTGCACTCTACAACTTCCGCAACCGCTACTATGCCACGTTCACCATGCGTGCCGACGGGTCGACCAAGTTCGCACCTGGAAACCAGTGGGGCGTCTTCCCGGCAGGGTCCATCGCCTGGCGTCTGTCCAACGAGCCGTGGATGAAGAACGTGCGCTTCATCTCCGAGCTGAAGCTGCGTGCCAGCTACGGTCTGGCGGGAAACAACCGCATCAACGACGATCTGTGGCACAGTGTCTATACCGTCAAGAGCGGCAGCACGGCACCGGAGTTCAACAACGAGGAGTACAACTACTACCAGTTTGCCGACCAGACCTACCTCTATGACCCGGACCTGAAGTGGGAGACCACCATCACCCGCAACCTCGGCGTGGACTTCGGCTTCTTCAAGGGAAGGCTCTCCGGTACGTTCGACGTGTACTGGAATACGACCAAGGACCTGCTCGTCCCGACCATCATCCCCAACTCCTCGGGCTACGGACGTCAGATGACCAACGTCGGCGAGACCTCCAACCGGGGTGTGGAAATCACCCTGGAGGGCCAGCTCGTCAAGTCGAAGAACTTCAACCTCTCTGCCAACTTCAACATCGCCTTCAATAAGAATAAGGTGGAGAAGCTCTCGAACGGGGAGACGGAATGGAAGACCAAGGCGTCCCTGTCCAACTGGTACGGCTCCTACAACTACAAGATGGAGGTGGGCAAGAGCATGGGACTGATTTACGGCTTTGTCAACGACGGCTTCTACACCGTCGACGACTTCAACTTCGACGAGACCACCCGGAAGTGGACCTTGAAGCCGGGCGTGGCGGACAACTCCTCGTTCAGCTCGGGCAACTTCAGCATGAAGCCGGGTGCCATGAAACTGAAGGACCTCTCGGACAACGGCTCCGACCTCATCACGGAAGACGACATGACACAGATAGGCGACACCAACCCGATGTTCACCGGAGGCTTCGGACTGACGGGAAACTGGGGCAACCTGGACTTCGCCGCCTTCTTCAACTTCATGTATGACTTCGACATCTTCAACGTCAACAAGGCGTACCTGAACTCCGCCATACGGCGCAACTACTCCAACCTCTCCACCGACATGAACCTGGCAAACCGCTGGCGCTATGTTGACGACAACGGAGTGAACGTCTCCTCAGACCCTGTCGCCCTCGCCGAGCTGAACCGGAACGCCAAGACCTACTCGTGGATGTCGGTAACACAGGGCATCACCATGAGCGACTACATCGAGGACGGCTCCTTCCTCCGCCTGAGCACACTGACCGTCGGCTACACCCTGCCGGAACGTTGGCTGAGCGGCGTCGGCGTCAAGAGCCTGCGACTCTACTTCTCCGGCAGCAACCTCTTCACACTGACCGGATACAGCGGCTACGACCCCGAAGTGAATATCCAGAAAGGACTGACCCCGGGCATCGACAACAACCAGACCCCACGCAGCCGCACCTATACCGTGGGCATCAACCTTAATTTCTAACACACTACTTCGAACGAATTATGAAAAAACTGATACTTCTACTACTGACGGTCGCCCTGGCGTCGTGCAACGACTTCCTCGACGTGGAGTCGCCCTCGACCTTCGACCGCAACTACATCTTTGAAAGTGAATCGGAAATCGGAACTGCCGTCAACGGCATCTACGTCCCGATGGTCAGCGGAAAGGGCTGGGTGGGCGTACTCGCCAAGAAGATGCTGTTCAACACCGACGTGGAGTTCACCACCTGCACGACCTCCTCGAATCTCAAGGAGTGTGCCTTCGTCCCCAGCACGGGAGACATCAGCTCGTACGACGACATCTGGGCTGGCATGTACGACGGCATCAACCGCGCCAACGATGTCATCGAAGGCATCGAGCAGAGTGCCCTGTTCGCGTCAGCCGACAAGACACAGCCCTCCAAGCTGATGCACTACTACGGCGAGGCGAAGGTGCTCCGCGCCATGTACTACTTCGAGCTGGTGCGCAACTGGGGCGACGTCCCCTACCGCCGCAAGCCTGCCGGAAACAAGGATGAGCTTTTCATCGGGACGACCGACCGGGACACCATCCTGACCGACATGATCAACGACCTCATCGAGGCAGAGCCGACCATGCTCTATGCCGAGTCGTCCGACCGCGGCTGTGAGGCAGCATCGCGCGAGTTCTGCCAGGCACTCATTGCCCGCATGGCGCTGTGCCGTGGCGGATGGAGCCTGCGACCGGACTACGACGACCCTTCCGCCATCGGCACGATGAAGCGCAGCGACGACTGGCAGGAGTACTACCGCATCGCCGAAGAGTATGCGGGAAAGGTGGTCAAGGAGGGGAAGCACAGCCTCAGCCGCACGTTCCGTCAGGTGTGGGTCGACGAGTGCAACTGGATTGTCCCGGTGAACGACGACAACATCTTCGACGTGCCTGCCAAGGTAGGCGGCTCGGGAGAAATCGGCTATTCGCTCGGCACGTACATCGTCTCACAGAAGAACGACGAGGGACAGAACGCCTCCAACGCTCCCTACGGCTACTCCTCGGGTGGTGACAAGCTCGCCCTGACCTACATGCTCTCCTTCGACCGGAAAGACCTGCGCCGCGACATCACCTGCGAACTCTTCCGCTACGAGAACTACGGCACCATGAGCCTCACCCAGAAACCCATTGCCGGACTGACGGTGTTCTGCGGCAAGTTCAACCGGCTCTTTATGGAGAACCCCCTGGGCAGCACGTCCAACAAGGGTACGGGCATCAACTGGCCCTACATGCGCTATGCCGACGTGCTCCTGATGTACGCCGAAGCCGTCAACGAGAACCACAACGGACCGACCGAAGAAGCACGCGAAGCCTTGCGCACCGTACGCCGCCGGGCGTTCAGCTCGGAAGACTGGGCGGAGAAGGTGGATGCCTACGTGAGCGCCCTCACCACCAAGGAAGCGTTCTTTGATGCCATCGTGCAGGAACGGGCATGGGAGCTGGGAGGCGAGAAGATACGCCGCTATGACCTTGCACGCTGGAACCTCTACGGGGAAACGCTCTACAACCTCTATCACAACTGGATACAGCTCGGCAAGGTGGCACGCACCAAGGAGCTTGCCAACACGACCAAGCCGTTTGCCGACCCGACGTACGACGAACGTTTTGACGACTATCCTGCCGTCGCCTACTACAAGATGGAGGATGCCGTCAATCCGGTCAACCACTACGTGGCGCAGACCATCGGCTGGTACAGCGAGAACGGCATCAGCTCCTACGACCAGGCGCTGGAGTCCTATCCGTCATCGGCACCCGCCGGCTACACCAAGTTCAACATGTGCAACCAGTACTGTGCGCAGGTGAAGAACTCCAACCCGGCACAGTGGGAACCGGCTGCCGCCATCCTCTATTCGTTCTACGGCTACATCAACGAGTCGAACGCCTCTTTGGTGAACCCGCAGACCGACCCCGTGCGCTACCTCTGCCCCATCCCGCCCGACGCACTGTCGAGCCACCAGGGACTGCTGAAGAACTACTACGGATATTAAACACATGCATCGTATGAAAACAACACTACACCTGACACTATACCTGACACTCCTCGTGTCCTCCCTGTGCTTCCTGTCGTGCAGCGACGACAAGGAGGCAATGCCCCGCCTGTTCCGTCCTTCATTCATCGCCTCGTCCTGCGTGGCGGACGGGAACAGCATCTCGCTGGCATGGCGCACCTCGGGTGAGCCGACCTCCTACACGGCTGAGCTCTCGGAAGATTCCACCTTTGCCACATCCGCCACACTCAGCCAGACTGTCGAGGGCGGGAAGTGCACCTTCGACAACCTGAAGTATGAGACCGCCTACTACGTCCGTGTGCGTGCCAACAACGAGGCGATGCAGCTCGTCTCCAACTGGACGGTCTACGAGTCGACCGTCAGCACCCTCTCACGCATCGTGCCGAAGCTGCTCTATCCGGTCGACGAGAGGAACATCACCGACGGCTCTGTCCTGCTGCAATGGACCGGCGCAGGCGAGACAAACCCTGTCGACGGTCTCTGTGTCTGGACGGAGGAGGAGATGGAATCCGGAACGGAAGGCAGCGCGGTGTCCCTGTCAGCCACCGATGTCGCTGCCGGCAGCTACCGCCTCAGCGGACTGTCGCCCCACACGGTCTACTACGTGGCACTGACCAACAGCCAGGCTCCCGAAGGGGCTGAAGCCTACAACGTCCGCCGGTTCCGCACCGGAGGCATGCCCGCAGGTGCCGTCAGTGTGACCGACGGTGCCGACCTCTATGCGCGCATCAAGGCAGGCATGGAGGACGCTTCGCTGAGCGAACTGGTCTTCTGCCTGCAAAACGGAGTGGACTACTACCTGAACGAGGAAGGGGCTGCCGACGGCAAGACCGGCACCATCGCCCTGACCAAGAGCATCGCCCTGCTTGCCGAACCGGGCGAGCACCCGACACTCTACGTCCGTGAGGGAGGCTTCCAGGTGGGCACCGACCCGCACATAGACTACTTCACCGTGGAGAATGTCGACGTGGAGGAGAACGTCCCGGACAACAGCCGTGGCAGCAAGACCTACCTCTTCGGCGTGGGCAAGCGCTCGGCAGGCAACGACTGTACCATCGACCGCTTCGAACTGGTCAACTCCGCCGTCATGCTGCCTACGGGCGTCATCATGATGAACGAGGCAAACGACGGGGTCACGACCATCAACCACATCCGCATCGACAACTGCCGCGTGACAGGCATCAACGACACCAAGCTCGTGACGAAGCAGTTCGGCTTCATCCACGCTCCGAAGAAGGGAGGCAACGTGTGGAACGACGTCCGGGTGACCAACTCCACCTTCTATGAGTTCTACATCTCGCCGGGTGTCTTCGGAAGCCTGACCGCCGATGCTACCGTGACGGAGGGAGGCAACGTCAGCATCAGCAACTGTACCTTCTACAACTGGGCGACGAAGAAGACTTCCTACACCGCCGTGGGCGACTTCTCGGAGCTCGCCGTTCCTCTGAACCTCTCCGTCAGCGGATGCCTCTTCGGCTACAGCGCGGGCAAGATTCTCGATGCGGGCGTCTGCAACACCACCGTCCGCAACAACTATTGCACGACGGACTTCGAACAGCTCTCGTCGCCGGGTCTCACCCTGGTGTCGCTCGACACGACGGACGAAGCGCTGTTCCTCGATGCTGCCGCCGGCGACTTCACCCTCATCGACGGCTCGTCGGTCGTTTACCAGCAGGAGTACGGTGACCCGCGCTGGATTCCGGTGGATGCCGACGTGAAGTGACCTGCCCGCGACCTTCCAATTCATTCAAAAACTAAAGGGGAGCTCCGGCTCCCCACAAAACCATCCAACCATGCATCTACAGACCATCCTGAATTGTTTCATCGGCGCATGCCTCGCCGCGTGCGCCACTGAGGGGGAAGCCAGGGAACTGACCGACCGCTTCCCCGACTACGGCGAGGTGCTCGCCTTCCCCGGTGCCGAGGGCTTCGGCAGACATGCCACCGGCGGACGACAGGGCGAAGTCTATCACGTGACGACACTTGCCGACTCGGGCACAGGCTCCCTGCGCGACGCCGTCAGTCAGCCGGGACGCATCGTGGTGTTCGACGTCTCGGGCGTCATCCGCCTGCTCTCCCCGCTCCGCTTCGCTTCCGACCTGACCGTGGCGGGACACACCGCCCCGGGTGACGGCATCGTGATTTACGGCAACAACGTGTCCTTCTCCGGAGCGGACAACCTCATCTGCCGTTACCTGCGTATCCGCATGGGCGAGAACGGACCGCGCGGCAAGGACGCAGCAGGCATCGCCTACGGGGAGAACATGATATTCGACCACCTCTCCGTCACCTGGGGACGCGACGAGTGCTTCTCCATCAACGGCTCGTCCGCCAGGAAGGAGGGAGCACCGCGCAACATCACCATCCAGAACTCGTTCATCGGGCAGGGACTGCAGCCCCACTCCTGTGGCGGACTCATGCAGACCGACACCGACCGGGGCATCACGCTCTACCGCAACCTCTACATCGACAACAAGACCCGCAATCCGAAAGTGAAGGGCGTCAACCAGTTCGTCAACAACGTGGTCTACAACTGGGGCAACGGGGGCGCCTACATCATGGGCGGACGGACGCAGCAGACGTGCGACGCCGACATCCGGAACAACTACTTCATTGCGGGACCGACGCTCAACTACGACGGGAAGACGCTGGGCTTCACGGCTCCCTTCTCGCGCTACAACGAGAACTTCCGCGTGTACATGGAGGGCAACCTGCTGGACGACAACCTGAACGGCAGACTCGACGGACGCGGCCTGACGCGCGGGGAATGTGTCGAGCGGGTGAAGAAGGACGGGGTGGAGACGGTCTACCGCCCGACGTTCCTCGACCGTCCGTCAGCCATCCACCCCACCATCGAGGGGTTGCAGACCGCCGACGAGGCATACGCCTGGATTGTGGCACACGGAGGGGCCTCGCTCCCGCAGCGCGACCAGGTGGACACCTACCTGGTGGAAGAGCTACAGTCGCTGGGCAGAAAAGGGACGATTCTCAGCTCGGAGCGTGAGCTGCCGACGGGAGGTGTCGGCGAACTCCGGGGAGGCACCCTGCCCCGGGACACTGACGGCGACGGCATGCCCGACGCCTTTGAAGACCGCTACGGGCTGGACAAGGAGGACGCTTCCGATGCCATGCAGCTCGCCTCCAACGGCTACACCAATCTGGAGAACTACCTCTTCCTGCTGGAGCAGGGCAAGGCGACTGACTGACCTCCCCCAACAAAACGGCACGAAGACACAGAGGGAACAGGCTCTCTGTGTCTTCGTGCCGTTTATGCGACTGGTTATTACTTCTTGCTGCGCGTCTTTGCAACGCAGTATCCCGTGGTCCGTCTTATTCCTCATCGTCGCTCAGGTGCTCGATGGGCATCTGGCGCTTGATGACTTCGCTGAAAGAGATGATGGTTTCCGAACGCGACAGTCCCAGGGGCTGGAGCTTGTCGTGGATGATGCTCATCAGATGATGGTTGTTGCGGGCATAGATTTTGATGAAGAGGTCATACTGCCCGGTCGTGAAGTGGCACTCGACCACCTCGGGGATGCGCTGCAAGGCCGCAACCACCTCGTCAAAGTCCCCGGGATCTTTCAGAAAAAGGCCAATGTAGGCGCACGTCTCGTAGCCGATCTTCTCGGGGTCGATGATGTACTCTGAGCCTTTCAGGATACCCAGGTTCGTCAGTTTCTGAATGCGTTGGTGAATGGCTGCGCCCGAGACATTGCAGGCACGGGCGACTTCCAGGAACGGAATGCGAGCGTTGCCGGCTATGAGGCGCAATATCTGCTCGTCCAAAGAATCAATTTGATGATGTCCCATTTATGTTTCTCCTATTATTTTGTAGTGCAAAACTAAGACAAAAAACGAATCCTTAAAGTACATGTTCCCATTGATGATAAAATTTAATATTTATCCGCATTCTAAACAGTATTCGTATCTTTGCGACGGGGTCCCCCGATGTGACGCGGGGATGCCACCTGCTGCTGTTGCACTTACAAATGAACCTTGATATGAAGCATTTCACTTTTCTCCTTCTGGCGCTGTGGCTGGCTGTGTCCAGCGGAAGCGCACGGGCGCAGGACTTCGACCGGTTTTTCGACAACCGCACCCTGCGCGTCGACTACACCTTTGCGGGGAACGCCCGCGAACAACACATCTATGTGAGCGAACTGCTGCAGTTCCCCGGCTGGAGCGGACGCCGCCACCACCTGAACGAGCTGCCTCTGGCGGGCAATGGCGACATCACGATGCGCGACAAGGCGACGGGGACCGTCATCTACCGCACGTCGTTCTCCACCCTGTTTCAGGAGTGGCAGGGACAGGAGGAGGCTACCCGCACGGACAAGGCGTTCGAGAACACCTTCCTGCTCCCCTACCCGAAGGCGGAGGCTGAAGTGACCATCGAGCTGCGCGACTACCATCACCGTCCCACGGCAACGCTGACGCACACGGTTGACCCGGACGACATCCTCATCCGACGGTTAGCCCGGAGTGAAGCGCCCGTCCGCGTCCTCCATCAGGGAGGGGAAAGCGAGCGGTGCATCGACGTCGCCATCGTGGCGGAAGGCTATACCGCCGGAGAGATGGAGACCTTCTACCGGGATGCCCGTACCGCCTGCGACGCCATCCTCGCCCATGCCCCGTTTGACAGGCTGAAGGACCGTTTCAACTTCATTGCCGTCGGCGTCCCGTCAGCGGACAGCGGCGTCAGTGTCCCCGGGACCGGAACCTGGAAACGCACGGCACTCAGCTCCAACTTCAACACGTTCTACTCCGACCGTTACCTGACGACGGGACATGTGCGCGACCTCCACAATGTGCTCGCCGGTCTGCCCTACGAACACATCATCGTGCTTGCCAACACCGAGACCTACGGCGGAGGGGGCATCTACAACTTCTACACCCTCACCACGGCACACCATGCCGACTTCCGACCCGTCGTGGTCCATGAGTTCGGGCACAGCTTCGGCGGGCTGGCGGACGAGTATTACTACGACGACCAGTACACGGAGATGTATCCGTCGGACACCGAGCCGTGGGAACCGAACCTCACAACCCTGAAGGACTTCCAGTCCAAGTGGAGCGACCTGCTGCCCGAAGGCACCCCCGTCCCCACCCCTCCGGTGACGGACCCGGAGAAGGTCTACACGCAGGTGGGAGTCTATGAAGGCGGAGGTTACAGTTCGAAGGGAGTGTACCGTCCTGCCATGGAGTGCCGCATGAAAATCAACGAGGCTCCGGCGTTCTGCCCCGTCTGCCAGCGGGCACTGGAGCGCATCATCCGCTTCCAGAGCTGGTAAGGCAATCCGTTCCAAAGGAAGCAGACCGACGGATGTCCCGACATCCGACCCTCATAAAACCGGCAATGGGTGAGCCCTTGACAGACCCACCCACTGCCGGTTCTTCTTTTGCCCGCCGTTCATTTGAGGTCGTGATTCATCAGCCGGTAGTTGGCAAGCTCCTCGTACTTGGTTCCGGGGCGTCCGTAGTTCGCATACGGATAGATGGAGATGCCGCCGCGCGGCGTGAAGATGCCCGTGACCTCGATGTACTTGGGGTCCATCAGGCGGATGAGGTCCTTCATGATGATGTTCACGCAGTCCTCGTGGAAGTCGCCGTGGTTGCGGAAGCTGAAGAGGTACAGCTTCAGGCTCTTGCTCTCCACCATCTTCACGTCGGGGAGGTAACTGATGCGTATCTCCGCAAAGTCCGGCTGGCCGGTGATGGGGCACAGGCTGGTGAACTCGGGACAGTTGAAACGTACCCAATAGTCGTTGTCGGGGTGCTTGTTGACAAAGGTCTCCAGCACCTCGGGTGCATAGTCCTGACGGTACTCCGTCTTGCGTCCGAGCGCAGACAGCTGCGCTCTCAATTCTTCGTTCTTCATTGATTCTTTTTCCGGGTTATGCCCGGACATGCCGTCAGTCAGCCGACCGCACGCCGGGCGTTCTTGATTCTATGACTGAGTGTTCCGGGTCTGCAGGTATTTCTCCAGCCCTTCCCGGCGCAACTTGCAGGCGGGACAGTGTCCGCACCCGTCACCGGGGATGCCGTTGTAGCAGGTCAGGGTCTCGTTCCGCACGAGGTCCAGTACTCCCAGCTCGTCCGCCAACGCCCAGGTGGCAGCCTTGTCAATCCACATCAACGGTGTGTGTATGACAAACTGCTCCTCCATGGCCAGGTTGAGCGTCACGTTGAGCGAGCGGATGAAGTTGTCGCGGCAGTCGGGATAACCGCTGAAGTCCGTCTGCGACACACCTGTCACGAGGTGACGGATGCCCCGTTCGCGGGCATAGACGGCGGCAATGCTCAGGAAGAAGAGGTTGCGCCCCGGCACGAAGGTGTTGGGCACACCGTCCGCCGGCTTCTCGGCATCCATCGTCATCGTGGTGTCGGTGAGCGAATTGTGCCCCAGCTTCCCGATGAATGACACGTCCATCACGTCGAAGTGCACGCCCGCCTTGGCGGCAATCGCCCGTGCCAGCTCGACTTCCTTCACGTGCTTCTGTCCGTAGATGAAGCTCAGGGCATGCACCTCACGGAACTGTTTCTTTGCCCAAAACAGGCAAGTGGTGGAATCCTGCCCTCCGCTGAATACCACCAAAGCTTTCTCATTGTCCATAACTAAGTAAGTGATGATAGGTTTCCATGTTGATGAAGCCCGGCACAGACGGAGCAAAGTATTATACTTAGCCTGCCTAAGTATTATACTTAGGGTGCCTAAGTATAATACTTTGGTCCGTACATGCCGGGGGATTACGAGGTCTATCCCCGAGTCCTGTCAGACTGGGGACGTACCTTGACCGAGGTCTGCACAGGCTCTTACAGCTGTTTTACCTTGAGAATGTTGTAGGAGACGTCGGTGTCGTAGACATCGCTGCCGTCGAGCTTCTTCACGTAGTTCACCACGCGGATGGTCACCGGCAGGACGATGATTTCGTAGAGCGTCTTTGCCAACGCCTGGACGACCATCATCTTCAGCAGCTCCGACACGGGCATCAACCCGCCGAAGGCAATGGGGAAGAAGATGAGGGAGTCGGCGCTTTCGCCGAACAGGGTCGACACGACGGCACGCAGGGAGAAGTGGCGCCCCTGCGAGGCTATCTTCATGCGGCTCATCACGTAGGCATTGATGAACGAGCCGGCAAGGAACGCCATGAGGCTGGCAAAGGCAATGCGCGGCGCCAGTCCGAAGACGAAGTCAAAATGCTCCTCGCCCTGCCAGAAGGGGGCTGCGGGCAGTGCCACGGCGGCCTTCGCCAGCAGGATGACGAAGAAGTTCATCGCAAAGCCGGACCAGATGATGAGTCGCGCCTTGCGGAAGCCCCAGACTTCGGCAATGCAGTCATTGAGAATGTAAGAGATGGGAAAGACGATGAAGCCGGCGGTGATGGAGATGGACCCTACCTGCACGACTTTTGCCTCCAAGAGATTGGCTGCGATGAGGCAGACGCAGAACAGTATCCCTAACAGCATAAAGGACACCGAAACGGATTGATTCTTCATGATTCTTGTTTTTTACGAGGTGTTCAAGCACTCGGATTAATACTAATCGTTTTTCGCGCGGCAAAGGTAAGACGAAATTGTGAAAGCGCCAAGACTGGGCGCAGGCTTTCTCGGCTCAAGCGCCTCCGCCGTCAGGATTCCACGCGTCTGCCACGAGTAAGGTGGGGTCTACCCCCCCCCCACTTATCTTGCTCATTTCCAACAGACAGGTTCGCAGGTCATCGCCCCGTTTCAGCCCCAGCTTGGCACGGATGTTCGAGCGCTGGCAGGTGACGTTCGACTCCGTCTTGCCCAGCAGTTCGCACATCTCCTTCAGCTTGTACCCCTGGAGCACAAGCTTGCAGATGGAAAGCTCGGACGCCGAGAGGGAGGGGAACAGCTCGTCGAGGTGTTCGTAGTCAATCTGCGACTGCTCGTACCAGTAGGCAATGTTGTTCTGCAGGTTGCGTTGTGCCTCCTTGCCGTCGCCGCTCAGCAGGATGCCCAGCAGACGCTCGGTCTGTTCGGCGGTCAGTCCCTGCTGCTTCGCCTGGCTGATGTAGTCACGGAGGTTCTCCTTGTCGGTGTGGAGCAGGGAGATGATTTCCTTCTCCGTGCGCTCCAGGCTGCGGTGTTCCAGCGTAAGCACCTCCAGCTGGTACGCCAGGTGGCTGCCCAGGACGGCAATCAGCAGGAACACAAAGACGAACACGCCGAAGAGTCGGTAGAGAATCGGTTCCTCCATCACCCAGCAGCACACGGCATACGTTGCCAGTGCCGTCCCCACGCACCAGTAAGGCGCATAGTGGAGGTAGGCGACGATGGTCATCAGCAGGATAATCATCAGCAGGATGAGGTTGCTCACCACCATCATCACGTCTGTCCGGTGAGCGATGCAGGCGTTGTAGAGCATCTCCGTCAGGCAGAAGCCCTGCGTCACCACCACCAGCAGGTTGAATGCCTTGTGCAACGACAGCTTCCGTCGGCAGAACAAGACAAACAGCACCGTCACCAGCACGAACTGAAGGGCATTGGTGGCAAAGTAGTACGGGCCCTGGTAACCGGAGATGCCCAACAGGTTGAGCGTGATGAGCACCCAGGCTGCCAGGGTCGCATAGACGTAGACAAACAGCCGTTGGCGGTCAACGAACGAATCGGATATGTGGGCAGAGAAACACCGCCTCACCAGGGCATGAGGACGGAAGAACTTGGTATAACAGTTCATAAGCGACAATCGGTATTAAGACTTTGGGGAATGGGAACGGACATAGGCGTCCAGACGGGCTTGCAGGACCTCGCGCAGGTTGTCCGCCTTGTCCAGCTGCAGGCGGGCGCGGATGTTCGAGCGCTGGCAGGTGACGTTGGACTCTGTCTTGCCCAGCACCTCGCAAATCTCGCGCAGCTTGTAGCCCTCCACGATGAGCTTGCAGATTTCCCGTTGCGAGGGGGACAGCATGGGGAAGACCTGCTCCAGGAGGGACGCGTCGGTGCGGTGCTGCTCATACCAGCCGGCAAGGTCGCGGTCCACCTGCTCTTCGTCTTCCGGGTCGGCAATACGCTCCAGGAGCTTCCCCGTCTGCTGTGGAGAGAGGTCCTGCTTCCCTGCCAGGTGCGCCACGCTCAGCAAGGCAGCCTTGTCCATCCGGAACAGGGAGAATATCTCGCGTTGTGTGACCTTCATCTCGTCGTTCGTCTTCGACAGCTCCGTCAGCAGCTCGATGAGCCGGGTGCCCATGAGCCACACCAGCACGAACACGCCGACCACCCCGGCAAAGATGCCCGTGATGTGCTCGTCCTGCGTCAACAGGCAACAGACGGCATAGGCAGTCACGGACAGGGCGGCGATGACCAGGGTGAGCCTCTTCAGGTAGGAAAGAATGGCAAGGAAGAGCGTCACCATCATCATCATGACACTGCCGACAAGCGCCGGGTAGGCATAGCCTATGCCGAACAGGGCGATGTAGAACATGTGGAAGATATTGAACATGAGACAGCCCAGCAGCACAATGACCAACGTGGGCGTCAGCGACAGGAGCCGTAGCAGGAACAGGACACAGGCACCGCAACACAGCACGTAGTACAGGTCGTTGCCCCAGTCGAAGTATCCTCCTTCCATCCCAGTCAGCCCCAGCTGCCTCAACACCATGACGAGGGTGTTGATAATCATCAGATAGATGAGCACCAACAGACGCTGCCTGTCCACGAACGTGTCCTCCACGTACCCGGAAAATACTTTCCAAAGCCAATTGTGCACGACTCGTATGTAAGCACGTATTTTCATAATTACACACCTCTCTAAGATAGAATGTGCAAAGATAGATACTTTTACGGAGTGTCAAGCTAGTTTATCGTCCTTTATTGCTCCACGCCCGCCATCGTCAGCGATAAACGTTTACGCTCTGCATCAATCGAGAGGACCTTGACACGCACATGCTGGTGGAGGTGCACCACTTCGTTCGGGTCAGCCACATAGCGGTCGGCGAGCTGGGAGAGGTGCACCAGCCCGTTCTCCTTGATGCCGATGTTGACGAAACAGC
This sequence comes from Mediterranea sp. ET5, assembly GCF_023337025.1. NCBI lineage: Bacteria > Pseudomonadati > Bacteroidota > Bacteroidia > Bacteroidales > Bacteroidaceae > Mediterranea > Mediterranea sp. ET5. Next base: position 214,058 of record NZ_JAMBLN010000003.1, read on the forward strand.
CGAAGTTGGTGATGTTCGTCACGATGCCGGGCAGCTCCATGCCCTCATGCAGGTCTGCCAGCGTCCGCACGTTCGGGTCGAAGGAGAAGACTCGGATGGTCTGCCTCAGGTCACGTCCGGGTTTGTCCAGCTCCTGCAGGATGTCGGTCAGCGTGGGCAGCCCGACGGTCCCGGTCACATAGTCTTCCGGACGGATGCGGGCGCGCAGCTCCTTGCGGGCAATCAGTTCGCCGACGGTGCAGTGCAGGTCTGCCGCCATCTTCTCCACCAGCGGATAGCTCTCCGGATGGACCGCCGTGTTATCGAGCGGGTTCGTCCCTCCGGCGATGCGCAGGAAGCCCGCGCACTGCTCGAATGCCTTCGCTCCCATGCGGGGCACTTTCATCAGGTCGCGCCGGGATGCGAACGCCCCGTGCTCGGCACGATAGTCCACGATGTTCTGTGCCAGCTGCGGTCCCAGTCCGGAGACATAGGTCAGCAGGTGCCTGCTCGCCGTGTTCACATTCACGCCCACGAGGTTGACACAGTTCTCCACCGTCTGGTCGAGCGCCTTCTTCAGTGCCGTCTGGTCGACATCGTGCTGGTACTGTCCCACCCCGATGGACTTGGGGTCAATCTTCACCAGCTCTGCCAGGGGGTCCATCAGCCGACGTCCGATGGAGACCGCCCCACGGACCGTGACGTCATAGTCGGGGAACTCCTCCCGCGCCGTCTTCGAAGCCGAATAGACCGACGCCCCGTCCTCGCTCACCACGAATGCCTGCACGGCGTGAGGATAGGACAGGTTGGTCACGAAGTCCTCCGTCTCGCGGCTGGCTGTCCCGTTGCCGATGGCAATCGCCTCGACGCCGTACTGCTCCACCAGCGTCGTCAGCTTGCGTGCCGCCTGGGAACGTTCGTTGCGCGACGGGTGCGGATAGATGGTCTCGTTGTGCAGCAAGTTGCCCTGTGCGTCCAGGCACACGACCTTGCAACCCGTCCGGTAGCCGGGGTCGATGCCCATCACGCGCTTCTGCCCCAAGGGCGGAGCGAGCAACAGCTGGCGCAGGTTCGTAGCAAACACACGGATGGCTTCGGCGTCGGCACGCTGCTTGCTGTCGGCGGCAAACTCGGTCTCGATGGAAGGTTTCAACAATCGTTTGTAGGCATCCGCCACCGCCTCCGCCACCTGCTCGCCGCAGGCATTGCGTGCCCGGACGAAGCGTCGGTCGAGCCGTTGCAGGACGGATGCCTCGTCGTCGGCATCCCCCGGCACGATGCTGACCCGCAGGAAGCCTTCCGCCTCTCCCCGACGGATGGCAAGCAGCCGGTGTGAGGAGCAACGCTTCAATGGTTCGCTGAACTCGAAGTAGTCGCGGTACTTCACCGCCTCCGCCTCCTTGCCCTTGACGACCTTTGCGGTTATCAGGGCACGACGGGCAAACTGCGAACGCACGATGGCGCGTGCCTGCTCGTCCTCGCTCACCTGTTCGGCAAGGATGTCCCGCGCGCCCTTCAGCGCCTCGTCGGCATCCTTCACCTCTCCCTTCACGAACGTCCGCAGACGCTGGTCCAGGTGAGGATCGCGCTGCATCATCAGCAGGACGGCGAGCGGTTCCAGTCCTTTCTGACGCGCCGCCTCGGCACGTGTCTTGCGCTTGGGCTTATAGGGCAGATAGAGGTCCTCCAGCTCCGTCGCGTCCCAGCTGCCCTCGATGCGTGCGCGCAGTTCGTCGGTCAGCTTGCCCTGCTCGCCGATGGTGTTGAGGATGGTCGTCTTCCGCCGGGCAATCTCCTTGAGACGCTCGTTCCAGTCTGCCACCTCGCCCACCTTCACTTCGTCGAGTGTGCCGGTCGCCTCCTTCCGGTAACGGCTGATAAAAGGGATGGTTGCTCCCTCGTCGAGGAGCTTCAACGTACCACGCACCTGCCAGGCTGCCAGCCCGAGTGCCTTCTCTATAATAGGTATGAATGGTTCTTGCATGTGAATCGGTTGATAGTAGTCGGATGATGGTGTTTGTGTGTCGGGGTTCGTGTGTCTCAGGATGCCGGCATGCGGATGGCAGAGACGGGCAGTTCCACTTCGCCCCAGTCGATGAGGGCATTGAAGACCCGCACGAGGGAATACCTGCCCAGCTCCTCTGCCCGGATGTCGCGCTCGGTGATGATGCGGCTTTCCAGCAGCGACCGCCGCTTCACGCCGCAGAGCAACGGATGGGCGGGCGTGCACCATTGCCGTCCGTCATACAGGGCGATGTTGGCGATTGAGGTGTCGGTGAGCAGTCCGTCGCGCACCAGGAGCACATCGTCGGCGTCACCACGCCGGGCGAAGCATCGCTCCAGTGCCGAACGGTCGAGGAACTTATAGGCGTAGTCCACCTTGTCCGCCTCGACGAGGCGGAGCGAGGAGACGGGGCGCAGGCGATAGGGCGTGCAGGTGCACTCCGTCACCCCGTCACGTCCGTAGACCAGCCGCCACTTCATCACGCCCGGTCCGTCGATGTCCTCGGGCAGATAGTCTGCCAGGCGCAAGGCAGGTGCTCCGGGAAAGAAGAGGGAACGCGTGCGGTTCATGCGCTCTTCGTGGTAGAAGAGCAGACGGGGGAGTCCGCCCTCCACCCGTATGGATTCAATAAATTGGCACATATACTTTCTGTATTACTTCTTCGTATTCACTGTGTACGTCGCTGCGGTAGGTGATGCCGCCTCCCGCCTTGAACCACAGCCGTCCGCCCTCCTGCTCCACAAAGCGGATGAGCACACAGCTGTCCAGGTTGTCGCCGTCGAACACGCCGGCAACACCCGTATAGAACCCCCGTTCGTATCCTTCCGCCTCGGCAATGATGGCGCAGGTCTTCGGCTTGGGCGCTCCCGTGATGGAACCTGCCGGAAGCAGGTCGAAGAGCAGCGTCCCCAGCCGGGAACGGTAGTCGTCGGGCAGCCGTCCGCCAATCTCCGAACTGGTCTGCCAGAGTGCCCCGCGGTTGGTCTGCAGAAGGTCGAAATAGCGGTAGCGGCAGACGGTCACCCCGGTGGCATGCATGCTCAGGTCATTGCGCAGGAGGTCCACGATGGTGGCATGTTCGGCAGCCTCCTTCCCGTCCTCGAACAACCGACGACGTGCATCGGGCAGCGCAGCGTCGATGGTTCCCTTCATGGGGTAGGCATAGATATGCCCCTGACGGATGCGTACGAAAATCTCCGGTGAGAAACAGGTGAAACGGTCGCGCAGCCACAGCCGGTAGGGTGCCCGCGAACGGTGGAAAAGCTCCTCCAGAGAGAGGTTGGTCTCGACGGGGACGCGCCGCGTCAGGTTCGTCAGGAAGCTGTTCCCTGCCAGCAGATGGCGGTGTACGACCTCGAAAGCGGCAGCATATTCCGCCTCGGTCTCAGGGAACGTCTGCCAGCGGACCGTCTCCGTCACGGGAACGGACGCCGAAGCATCGACATTCGTCACTCCGTTGAAGTCATACTGGCAAAGGGAGGGGTCGACCTTCCCCAACTCTTCGAGCAACACCCTTTCCTGCTTATAGTCAACCACAAAGAGGAAGGGTCGCCGGACCGCACCCCATTCATTCATTCGCCGGACAGCCTCATCCTTCGAACAAAACGTCAACTGTTTCTTCATATCTCCCAAGAGTTTTCTGGTTCACGAAGGGGCAAAGATAGCCCTTTTCCAGCGACGACAGGCCATGAATGCGCGACTTATTTCAGCGCAACCTGTCCGGAACACGATGCATACAGGCAGCGAAGTCAACGTTTGCGGATTGTCACTTCATGCTCCTTCCCGTCCTCACCGATATAGACAATACGCGCCTTGTCCCCCGGCAGGTGAATCAGTCCCTTGGTTATTGCCTCGTACAAGTCCACCTTGTCATACCGGACTCCGTTCACCGCGACAATCCGTTCACCGCCGTGCAACGGCAGCCCGGCATAGTCCCAGACCAGTCCGGCACAGAGGTGGTCGTCCATCACGGTGATGACGACATCCCAATCCTTCTCATACAGGTTGAGCTTCTTCCTGTTGTCGTAAGGGATGAAGTAGAAGACATTGCTCCTGTAATCCGCGATGACCGTACCATAGCGCAAGATGTCAGAGCCTATGCGCGAATCGACGGCATCCGTCGTGACGGACGTCACCTCCTCAAAGAGGAAGTTGCCCAACTTGAATTGAGGGATGACCACCCGGTACTTCTGCGATTTGCCTTCCAGCCCCGCAGCCCCCAACGACAGGACTCCCTGTCCCACTCCCTTCACCTCCAGCGCCTTACTCACCGTACGCAAGCGGGAGAAGCTCTTCGTCGATAGTTCATAGAACGACTTGGCACCGGAGTCAAACATCACCGTGTCGCAGGCACCGTCCTTCAGCTGTACACGCAGCATGGTCAGGTAGGTATCCGGCAACATGGGGATTGCCCGGGTGTAGTCTATTCCCAAGCCGCCGTCATAGTTGGTAAACGTCATCGAGCCTGTCCGGGCATCCAGTTTGAGAATACCCTGCTTCAGCAGGTTGTAGCCGATAACTCCGTCGATATGCAGGTTCTCCAGCATGTCCCCTTCCGCCCACTTCATCGCCTGCAGACGGGTAAAGGTGAAGACAGAGTCCAGCTTGAGCGAAGGAATGTTGACCACAGAAGTCGAGACCGCGGCTCCATTGGAGTCCACGCCCTGTGCCGTCCTGCCTTCATCGCGTATGCCCGCCTTCGCCGCAAAGGAGTGGGAGACGCAGCAGGGAGCTCCGGTGTCCACGATGAAGCGTCCCGGTACGCCATTGACAAAGGCTGTGACAATCAACTTCCCATTCTCTTCCAAATAAGGAATCCGGATGCGGAAGCGTCCGGATTCCTGTGCAAGCCCCTTGGAAGGGCTGCACCAAATGCACAAAGGCAGTAAGAACAACAGCCAGAAACGTTTCATCCCGTTATCCTTTGTAACCACCTTGTTTGATTACTTCGAGCAGCACGGCATACTTCCTGGCAGCCCGCTTGTCGCAGTTCTTTGCCCGGTCTGTCATGTACTCCACAAACTTCGCCTCCTGGGACTCCGTAGCCTTCTCCAGGAAGTAGGGAAGCAGGGAGTCCATGTTCAGCTGGTCCTGCGGGTTCTGCATGCCCTGTACCCGTTGACGGTAGAATGCCAGCACATCGTCCACATTCTCCTGACGCAACAGGTCTTCAATCAGTACCAACGTATATTCGGCAGGATACGTGCCCTGCTTCAACGGCTCCAGGAACCGGAGCACGGCATCCTTCTCCGTCTTGTGCTGCAGGTAGTCCAGAACGACGGGGAAGCAGACACGTTCGATCTTCTTGTTCACCTTCTCTGCGGGCACCGCCTTGGTCAGTCCGTCGTGCAGCTTCAGCAACCGGCTGAAAGCCTTTCCCTGCGGATTGACAACAGCTGCCTCCAACAGGGGCCAGGAGGAAGCGTCGCAGAACTTCGCATCGTCCCAACCGTCCAGGTAGGTTGTTGCCAGGCTGTCTCCCTGCAGGGCAGTGAGTTCTTTGGCGGAAACCAACGCCGTGATATAGTTGGCTATCGCATCCGGTGTACGCTCTCCTGCTTCATAGGCAGCCTTGCTCACGGCGTATCCCTTGGCGGGGTCCGAGTGCTCACGGGCTTCCTTAATCAGTTCTTCGGCGCTGCGGGAGCCTACCATGGTATGCATGACATTTCCCTGCGTGTCCAGAATCAGCATGGTCGGATAAGCTGTCACTCCGTACTTCTTGCCCAGTGTGATGCCTTCCCCTTTCTCCATGTCCATCTTGAGGCTTACAAAGTGCTCGTTGAAGTAGTCTCCTACCTTCTGCTGCGTGAAGACCTGGGCTGCCATCATGCGGCAAGGACCACACCACGTCGTGTAGCAATCCATGAGCACCAGCTTGTTTTCAGCCTTTGCCTTCTCCATCGCCTCGGCAAACGTATGGACATCGAAGGAGATGCCCGCCTCCTGACCGACGAGGATGTGCTGGGCAAGGGCGGAAAGGTACTTCTTCGAGTTGCTGCCTTCGCTCTCACGTCCTGCCTCTTCCTTCAGGAAACCACCGATGAGCTCCCGTTCGCTCTTCGACAACTCCGGGAATTCGAAGGAAAGTTCGACGGGCAGTCGTCTTCCCTCCAGCTCACGTCCGCGGGTCTTCATCAGCTCTATCAGCTCCGGATACTTCTTGGTGCCGCGCAACTTGGCGATGTCGTACAGCAAGTAGCACATCGACGCGTCGGGTATCTCCGCCTTCTGCATGTCAGTAGACAACGCCAGCAGCTGACCGGCATCGTATTCCTTCTTGCCGCAAGCGTAGTCCATCAGGTCGGGGATGTACAAACGCTCCAGCAACGTGTTCACTGTTCTCTCGCCCACGCTCTTCACGAAGTCGCTGCGGTGTGCCACCAGGTAGCTGTACAGGTCCGAGTAACGGTCCACCACCGACTGTCTGATGACGTCCCAGTTCTCCTTTTTGGCATAGTCTTTCTCAGGGAGAAAACAAAGCGTCCCCACGTCGTCGACGAAACAGATCCGGTTCATCGCATGCCCAGCAGAGCCTACCCCATAACCTGTCATTCTGCACACTCTTTTCCCTATTTCCTTGACAGAATTCGCGAAAAGGCTCTTTCCGGCTAACGCACATTTCCGCAAAAACGGTCAAAGCAGGCTTTTTTAAGAATATTCATGCAAGCCAAACCGCATACTTATTCCAAAACAAGGGCAAAGACGAATATTTATACCACGAAACAATATTGTTTGACTCGGCAAACACTTGTGTTTGGCACGTGAAACAATATTGTTTGACGACCCAAACAATATTGTTTCATCCGTCGAAGTCCAATTTTCGGAAGACGAAACGCTTGTTTTACCATTTGGATACATTTATTTATCTTTATTCACCTCCAGTTTGTATGCCGGGACACACTTTTGCAAACTATTCTTTTGAGCAGTATTTGCCACCTTCACCCTTCCTGCGGATATCCAAACCGCTCTGACGGCAACAAAAGCATCGCTTTCTATCACAAATTGCATCCACCTGCGTTTTGCCAATCGCCTGAGAATGTCCTTTCTGCGCACTCTCCCGTCGTCGGATGCAACGAAGGGCCTTCTCAGCGCCTTCGTTTGACAATTTGACAAATTGATACCCGGACAGTCAGACGGCTTTCAAACCATTCCGTTTTCCTGACAGAGACATCCGTATATCAAAAACGAAAACAACGGATACGACACCAATATAAAGAAACTTCTACTAAGCAACAAGCAACTAACAAGCCATTTTAGGAAACCGGAAGGAATATTTAGTTAAATAACGTATAAACATAAGTAGTATTAAAACATAAATTTATCTTTGAGCAGTTTTATTAGCGGATGAGGGAAAACGAGTTACCACTCCCCTCGTCCACTTGTCTACCGACAACTAATAACACCCATATATGTATAGAGGAGTAATCCGTGCCGTCGTCCTGTTTGTGATGACGGCCTGCCTGCCCCGCCTCCATGGGCAGACCATTGACTGGGACAGGGTGGAGCAGCATTCCGCTTCCGCCTGGGAACCTTGCATAGCAGGGCGTTGCATCTACCCGACGTGGATGAACGGCTGTCCCTTTTTCTACTACAACGTGCGGAAAGGCGACTCCACGCGCTACTACCTCGTGGATGCGCGCAACGGGCACAAGATTCCGATGGTGAAGGATGTCACTGCCTTCACCGCCCGCTATGCCTCCCTGACGGGTGACAGCCTCGACCGCAACGACTTCCGCCTTCACGGACTGACTTTCAACCGGGGCGATGTCCGCCGCTTCTTCCTCCGTCACCGGAAGGGAACGCTGGTCTATGACCTCCGCCGGGGCACGCTTGCCTTCACCGACGAACAGCCCGACACCGACGGGGTTCCTCCTCATTTCAGACAGACCTGCCATTCAGCGGACTCCGCCTTCACCATGCTGGGGAGCGGGCATGACCTCTACGTGCGTAACAACCGGACCGGAACGGTGCGACGCCTCACAACCGACGGCAGGGAGGGAGCCTCCTACACCTACCGTTCCTGTGTGGACACCGTGCCGTCGAACATCCGCGGTTGCTGGATGGGACACCGCTACGTATGCCTGCTGCAGGACATGAGCGAGGTGCAGGACATCAGCCTCATCAACTCCCTGGGCAAGGGGCGTCCGCAGACCCTCACCTTCCAGATGCCCATGCCGGGCGATGAGGGGGTACGCCGCTACCGCCTGTTCTGGTACAACGCCGACACGGACGAGGCACGTCTCCTCCCCATCGACAAGTATCCCGACCAGACCGTGGAACTGGACCACTTCAGCACCGGAGAGGCGCTCTACTTCATCCGCCGCAGCCGGACAGCCGACTGCATTGACCTGTGCCGGGTCAACCTCGCCGACGGCACGGTCGACGAACTGATTTCCGAAACCACTCGTCCGCATATCAACCTCACGCTGATGAACCACCTGGTCTTCCGCCAGGGACGGTACATCCTCTGGTGGTCGGAACGTACCGGACGGGGGAACTACTACCTCTACGACGGCGAAGGTCGTCTGCTGCACCGTGTCACCCGGGGCGACCGACTGGTGGCAGGACGTATCGTCCGCGTGGACACGGTACGGAACGAACTGCTCTTTGCCGGCTACGGTGAGGACCCGCAGGTGAACCCGTGCTATACCTATTATTATAAGGCAAGCCTGGACGGCACGCGTCAGGTATTGCTCACCCCCGGCAACGGCAACCACGAGCTGTCACTGTCCCACGACGGACGCTATGCCATCGACCGCTGTTCGCGGGTGGACTGTCCGCCGACGGTGCGTGTCCTCTCCATCGACCGTCCGTCACGGAGCTTCGAGGTGGACCGTATGGACGAATCAGCCCTGCGGGCAGCCGGCTGGCAACCGCCTACCCCCGTGAAGGTGAAAGCTGCCGACGGGGTGACGGACCTGTACGGAGTGATGTACGTGCCCTCCACACTGGACCCGGCACGCAAGTATCCCCTCATCACCAACGTCTATCCCGGTCCGCAGGACGACCAGCTGCCCTTGTCGTTCGTTGTCGACGACAACGGGAACCAGTCGCTTGCCGAACTCGGGTTCGTGGTCATCAACGTGTCGGTCCGCGGCAGTTCCCCGCTGCGTGGACGTGAGTTCTACTGTTACGGCTACGGCAACCTGCGCGACTATCCGCTCCCGGACACCCGTCATGTGGTGGAGGAGCTGGCGTCCCGTTATCCGTTCATCGACCTCGCCCGGGTAGGCATCTACGGACACTCGGGAGGTGCTTTCCAAACCGTAGCTGCCATGCTCACCTACCCGGACTTCTTCAAGGTCGGCGTCGCCGCCTCGGGCAACCACGACAACAACATCTACATCCAGTGGTGGGGAGAGACCTTCCACGGCGTCACCGCAGAGACCGACAACGTGGACCACCGCACCCGGTTCCACACGCACATCCCCACGAACATGGAGCTTGCCGACCGGCTGCAAGGCGACCTGCTGCTCATCACCGGCGACATGGACCGGAACGTGCCTCCCTCGTCGACCTACCGGATGGCACATGCCCTGATACAGGCACACAAGCGGTTCGACTTCTTCATCCTGCCGGGGAAGGACCACGGCGTGATGGACGACTACTACCTGAACCTGATACGCTACTACTTCGTGGAGCACCTGTTGCACCCCACGCGACGAGACATCGACATAATTAATCACCACTAATCATAGAGAGGGCTTATGAGAATCAACCATCTATCCACACTGACGCTCCTTTGCTGCAACCTGGCAGCCGCCGGACTGTATGCCCAGACACCGGACACGCAGCAAATGATTCCCGTACGAATCGTCATCGTGAGCGCCGACAACACACCCCTACCCGGAGCCACCGTCAAAGTGGAAGGGACACCGGCAGCCATCGCCGACGGACAAGGGCTGGTACACATCCAGGTCCGGCACAACGCACTGCTCGAAATCCAGTACATCGGCATGAAGCCGTACTCGATGCGTGTGACCCGGGCACTGACCGGACACATCATGCTCACCGAGGAGTCATCGGAGCTTGACCAGGTGGTCATCACGGGCTATTCGCGGACGACCAAGAACCGCACGACCGGCTCACTGAAGACACTCACCGCCGAGGACCTGAAAGGCGCACCGACCGCCAACCTCGACATGCTGCTGCAAGGCAAGATTGCCGGCGTCGACGTGAAGGCTGTCTCGGGACGTCCGGGACAGACCGCGCGCATCCGCATCCGCGGAACCAACACCATCACGGGCAACGCCGACCCGCTGTGGGTGGTCGACGGAGTCCCCCTGCAACATGACCTGCCCAAGATAGCCAGCAGCCAGCTGCGGGCAGAGGACTTCAGCGACATCTTCAGCAACGGCATCGCGGGCATCAACCCGAACGACATCGCTTCGGTGACCGTGCTGAAGGATGCGTCGGCTGCCGCCATCTACGGTTCCCGGGCTGCAGGCGGCGTCATCGTGGTAACGACCAAGCGCGGTCAGGAAGGCAAGATGCAGGTGAACTACTCCGCCAACGTGTCGGTAGTCACTGCGCCGTCGCGCGATGCCGGACTGATGAACTCCCGACAAAAGCTCGCCTGGGAACAGGAGCTGTGGGACGAGTTCTCCGCCGAACGCTATGCCAACCGTGAGTCCAACAACGGCGTCTATCCGGTCATCGGCATCGTGGGCATGATACGCTCCGGATATGACACCTACGCAGGGATGAGCCGGGAGGAACAGGACGCCGCCATCGCCGCCCTGGGCGAACACTCCACCGACTGGTTCAAGGAACTCTTCCGCAGTCCGGTGTCCCAGAGCCACTACCTCTCGCTCTCCGGCGGTTCGGAGAAGAGTACCTACTACGTGTCGTTCGGCTATGACCGTAACAACGGACTGGTGAAGAAGACCAGCTACGACCGCTACAACGTCAGCGCCAAGATGGACATGCAACCCAACAAACGGGTGAAGCTGGGCGTATCGCTCGACATGAGCATGCAGAAGGCGAACGACTCGGCCGCCGGCATCGACCCGTTCCAGTATGCCTACTTCGCCAACCCCTACGAACGCCCCTACAACGACAACGGCTCGTATGCGGCAGACCGCACCTACCACCACCTGAGGATTACGAACCGGCAGTATGAGCTGCCCCTGCCCGAAGAGGGGTTCAACATCCTGCGCGAGATGGACGAGACGTATGCGAAGGACAAGAACTTCACCTCCTCCCTCATCGCCAGCCTGAGCGTGAAGCTGCTGGAAAACCTGACGTTCGAGGGACTGGGCTCCTTCGGCTACGTCTCCAACCATGCCGACAACTACATCGGCGAGAACACCTACGCGGCATGGATGGACCGCCCCTTCGAGGGACACAACGACCAGTCGAAGCGCCGGTACGGCTCCATCCGCCAGAACTCCGCCTACAACACCAACTACAACCTGCGCGGACAGCTCCACTACTTCCTCACTATCGGGGATACCCATTACCTCAGCCTGCTGGGCGGTGCGGAGATACGCGGACAGTATGCCAAGGCCATCTATGAGAAGCGTTACGGCTATGACCCCGTATCGGGCAACTCCGCCATGCCGGTCTACCCACCCGACCAGAAGACCGACTACGGGCAGCTGCTGTCCTATGCCGCCATCATGGACGGGCTGTCGGGACAGAGCATCCAGGAGGACGCCTTCGCCTCGTTCTACTTCTCGATGGACTACGTGCTGCTGAACCGCTACATCCTGAGCTTCACCACCCGCACGGATGGCTCGAACAACTTCGGCAAGGACGAACAGTTCAGCCCGACCGGCTCGCTGGGATTGGGATGGAACGTCGTGCAGGAGTCCTTCATGCAGGCATTGAAGCCGACAGTGAGCAGCCTGACGCTGCGTGCCGCCTTCGGCTACACCGGCAACATCAACAAGTCGGTCTACCCGCAGCTGGTGATGGACTACCTCAACCAGTTCCGCCGTACGGGAGAGGGTGCCTACCGGTTGGGCTACATCAAGAACGCCCCCAACCCGCACCTGCGTTGGGAGAAGACACGGGACATGAAGCTGTCGGTCGACCTGGGACTCTTCAACGAACGGCTGCACCTCTCCGGAGAAATCTACGACCGCCGTACACGCGACGCCGTCTCCCAAGTCGATGTCCCCCACACCACCGGCTTCTCCTCCCAGAGCTACAACACTTCCGAACTGCTGAACCAGGGAGCGGAGGTGAGCCTGAACGCCCGCCTCATCGAGAGCAAGGACTGGCGCCTGTCACTGTCCGCCAACCTGGCATACAACCGCAACAAGCTGCTGCGGTACGACACACCCAATCCCAGTATCTTCCAGAGCAACTACGTGGGTTATCCGCTCGGCTCCATCGTCAGCGGCAAGGTCCAAGGCATTGACCGACGGACGGGCATCTATACCTACGAGGTGCGTCCGGATGTGGAACTGAACACCGCCGCCGACCGCAAGAAGTCGGAAAACTATGCCTTCTACCTGGGCACGTCGACAGCACCCGTCAATGGCGGATACTCGCTCTCGGCAGGCTACAAAGGCTTCAGCCTCCACCTGGGCGGCTCATACTCCATCCACGGGAAAGTGGTCAACGAGGTGCAAAGCCCTGCCAACTACGGCCTCCTGACAGGACGTACCCAGGAGTATCCTCCCACATCAGAGAACGACCTGTATCGCAACTTCCTCAATGTCAAGGCAGATGTCGTCCACCGCTGGACTGCGGACCATCCTGTCACGGACGGTTATCCCCGCATCATCGATGCCTTCGGCGAAGACCTGGAGCTGGACAACTACATGATTACCCAGAGTTCCATCACCCGTGCCTCGATGATGGAGAGCGTCTCCTACTTCAAGCTGAACTCCCTGATGCTGAGCTACAACTTCGGAGGCAAGTGGATGAAGCGTACCCCGCTCACCTCGCTGAACGTGTCGTTCACCCTAAACAACCTCTTCACGCTGACGAACTACTCGGGCATCGACCCCGAGACACCGGGCGCGGTCTATCCCATCCCGCGCACTTACACGATGGGAGTATCTGTCGGATTCTAAACTGAACATCTTATGAAAGCCATACATTACATCGGTTGCCTGCTGGCGGCACTGAGCTGCTACTCGTGCAGCGGATACCTCGACATCAAGCCTTACGGACGCACCATCCCCAAGACCGCCGAGGAGTTCTCCGCCCTGATACACAACCATCTGAACAATATCGACATCGGCAATGACGCACTGCTCATCGGCAACATCTCATCCACGGCAATGTGGGACACGGGATGCGGCGACGACTTCGAGAACTGCCTGACCTCCGCCGCCGGCTCCACCCTGCCCATCTATCTGGGTGAAGCCGCCTACTCGGTCAGTCGGGGATATGACTACCGCGACCTGTATGCCATCATACGGGACTGTAACCTGGCCATCCACGAGATGAAGGAGGACGGGACCGAAGAAGCCAACCTGACACGTGGCACCGCCTATGCCCTGCGTGGTACCGCCTACTACCAGCTGATGCGTCTGTATTGCGAGGCGCCGGAAGCCGGGAAGTTCGACAGCCAGCAGGGAGTCCCCCTGGTCACCAGCTTCGACATGGAGGCAAAGCCGTTGCGCAGCACCCTGCAGGAAACCATCGGACAGATTGAGAGCGACCTGAAGGAGACCATCGGCTACCACATCAGCAACCCGCTCTTCCGCTTCACCGAGGATGTCTGCAAAGGCTACCTGGCACGCCTCTACTTCTGGAGCGAACAGTGGGGACAGGCACTGCCTCTCGCCCAAGAGCTGCTGCGCAGCCATCCGCTGGTGGAAGGGGAAACCTACACTCACATGATTGCCACCTCGACCGAGCTCACGGGAAACCAGCTCATCAAGTCATACCAACTCATGGCGAAGGATGCCGCTTCCGACGAACAGCTCCTGCTCGCCCCCTTGCAGTACCGTCCGGTGAGCAAGCGGCTCATCTCCCAGTTCCCTCCCGACGAGCGCGAGCGCGACATACGCTACAAGCTCTGGTTCACCGCCAAACGCATCAACACAAAGCCGGTGTTCTGTGGCATGCGTGCCGCCGAGTTTGCCCTGATGGAAGCGGAATGCCAGTATCACCTGGGACGTGAAGCGGAAGCCCTCAAGGCAATCAACAACTTCCGCCGACACCGCATCAGCGACTACCGGGACCTGACCATGGACAGTCTGCCTCCCGTTCCCTCCCTGGAAATCATACGGCAGGATGCCACCGGGAAAGCCGTCACCCCCTTACTGGGCCTCATCTTGAGCGAGCGGCGCAAGGAGCTCTACCTGGAGAGCGACCGCTTCTTTGAGCTGAAACGGAACGGCACACCCGAATACTGGACCGCCTACAACGGAAGGAAGTACACCACACAGGTGCACATGTACACCTTCCCCATCCCTGCCAAAGACCTGCTGATTGTGGACGGGCTGAAGCAGAACCCCGGCTACACCGAGCGAGTCAGCTACTGAGAACTCCCACCCGATTATCAACACGCTAATAAAACAAGCTTATGAAAACATCTGTCATACTGTCCTGCATCGTCCTCCTGTCTGCCGGCATGTCGCTGCTGTCAGCCTGCGAAGACATCAACGAACTGCCGCCACGCGATGAAGCGGCATCGACCAACTATAAAATTCCCGACCCGGTCCTCCTGAACGCCGAAGAAAACGCCATCGTCGACAGCATCCGTACGGAATACGAGACCGGCATCTCCAACCCTCAAAACTGAACAGCGTATGAAACAACTCTCATTCATGGTCTGGCTGCTCTGCCTGTTGCTGGGCACGGCATGCTCATCGGACGACAAACGTCCGGCAGACCTCCCGCAAATCAACCTGGACAAGATGCACTATGCACTGGCGAAAGGAAGCACCGAGGTGAAACTCGTGGCGGAAGAACCGACGGCAACGGAGGTGGTCATCCCGTTCACTCTCTACGGCAAGGCAGTGGAAGGGACGGACTACACGCTGTCTGCCCATGCCTTCACCTTCAAGCCCGGCGAACAGGAAGCAACGGTCACCTTCACACGCATCGAAGAGAGCATCGGCGATGAAGGGAGCGAACTGACGCTCAACCTCGACCGGCACGCCGCCCCGCAAGGCTTTGTCCTGGGACTGCTCAACTACACCGTCGTCGAGCTGATGGGGAAAAACACGGTCATCGCCTCCTTTAAAAAGAACACCGACCTCCTCACGCTGAGCGGCAACTTCAGCATCCAGCTGGAGAAGATGAGCGGTGGTGTCTACAAGACGCCTGCCGCCCTCACCTATCCCATCGAGGTCGACCCTTCCTCAACGGCTGTCGAAGGGGTGCATTTCGAGTTTGTCAACGGTCCCTTCGCCAAGATACCCAAAGGGCGGTATGAAGGCAGCGTCGCGTTGCGCTTCCTGAAGCACGAACCGGGCAAGGACCGACTGATACTCCGCCTGGGAGAGATGCCCGGCTATGGCAACGGCGGCAACCCGACGATACAAATCAATGTACAGGGAGCCTACAACATCTCCGGCACATGGGCGTTCCGGTCCATCACCAACAAGGAGTGGTGGGAGACCATGTGGTACGAGGATACCTCCAACTTCCCTACGGGAACGGAAGAGGACCAACTGGTATTCGAGGGAACGGACTACCGCTCCTACACGTTCACGCCCAAGCTGTCCGGCGGCTTGAAGAACTACTTCACGGCAGCCTGCCCCGTGACCTTCCTGAACGAACGGGAAGAGCAGTTCCAGGAAATTGGCATGGGACGGGGACTTGCCAACATCGCCGTGCTGGAGTTCGACCACATCAACGTCAACTTCTCCGCGACGCAGAGCCGGATACGCAAGGCTGTCGTAGGCTTTCGTATCCTCCGCGAGACTGGTAGCCCGGACGTGCTGGAATGCACCATCTACGACTATGAACCCACGGACTTCCTGAGCGGCGTCTACGAAATGTACAAGGACTACGGGTCAGACCCCATCATGCTGGAAGCTCCGCTCCGCCTGCAGTTCGTCCGGGTGAAGTAATCCTTCCTTAAATCCAAAAAAGAGAAGGTGTGTTCAGCGTGACACACCTTCTTTTTTTATGCATACAAAAGAAACAAGGAGACCGGTGAACCTCTCAGTCCACCCATCTCCTTGTATCCTTATCAGCTGAATACGTATCGGCTATTCAACGATACGTCCACCTCAGGTCAGAAATTGTAACGAAGTCCCAGCAGCATACGGCCGAAGCGGTCTCCGGCATCGGACTTGCTGGCAGCTACCTGATAGGCAGCCGACACTTCGAAACCGTACCCATCAAAGCCCAAGCCTGCCGTCAGCATCGACGGGGAATCGTCGGTGCGAATCACGCTACCGGCACGCAAAGACCATTGACGGAAGGAAGCCTCGGCACCCACATTGATGTCGGTCGTCGCCTTGGTCTCTCCTGCCTTGAGCTGATGACGGGCACCCACCGCCAACGCCGCACTCCACGAAGGAGTAAACGAGGTTGCCAGCTCCGTACCCAGTGCCAGGGTCGTAGGGAGCTTCACTTTGGCCTCCTTGCCATAGGTCAACTCCGGCCCCAGATTAGAGACCTGCACCTGCGTACGCCAGTAATAGAAACGATTCCCCAGGAGCAGTTCGTCAATCCGGCTGATGCCGACAGCTGCCGCCATGGTCTCGCCCATCTGCCCGATTTGGCTGTTGACATAGGACAGTACGGCGTGTGCCGCCCAATGACGGGAGATGGAATAGGCATAGCCCAAGTCGATGGTGTAGTCTGCCGGCTTGATGGTGTAGTTGCGGTCGATGCCTTGCTCGCTGAAAGCTTCCAACTTCAAGCCCCCGATGTAACGGAAGCCTCCGAAGACGGCATGCCGCTCACCCAGTCTGCCTGCCAGTCCGACAGCCGTTCCCCACTGACGTCCGTCCACGCCGTCAAACTTCGAATAGCCCATAAAGGACACGGAAGCGTCCACGAGGCAGTCGGTCGAGAAGATTGCCGAGGGGTTGGTATAGATGTACATCCGTTTGGCGCGTCCCAACGAGGCATCACCCATGGCAGCACTGCGTGCGTCAGGGTTCACCGTCAACAGTTCGGGACCGCTCTGTGCCTGCACCAAGGCCGGCAGCGCAAGGGCTGCCAGCACAGGTACAAGCTTTGTCTGTTTGATGATATTCCAAAGATGGTTCATAGTCAAGCTCCTTTCATGATGGTCTGTTTATAGGTTCCGGCAGGCGAAACGACCTCCAGCTTGTACACGCCCGGTGCCAGATGGCTGACCTCGACGGGAGCCACCAGCTCGTCATTGGGCTGCAAGTCGGTGCGCATCACTTCACGACCGGAAGTTGTGCGGATGATGGCTTTCGCCCTACGGCTCTTCTCGGAGAGCTGGATGTAGAGGCGGTCATGCAACAGCGAGGGATACGTGCCGTAGACAAAAGGCTCTTCGGCAGTGGCAGCCTCGGTCACGCGGATGAGGAAGTCCTGCACCTGACGGTTGTTGCGTTCATCCCTTGCCGTGACACGTACCCGGGTCTGTCCGGCACCCAAGGGGGTCACCTTCAGCATGTCGGTAAAGACCTCGGCTTTGACAACGCCCGTCTCCATCACTTCGCAAGTATAGGTCATCTGCTGTCCCTGCGCCAGTGAGAAGTAAGGCTGCAGGAGAATGCCCTTCGGCACATCCACCGTGCGGATGGTGAAGGTCGTCGACAGCCCCGACTCGGTCTCATCTCCCGCAGGCACGATGGTGTAAGGGATTTCGATGGTCTCCTCACCGCCCAGCTCATCGCGGAAGTGCAATCCGACGGTATGTTTGCCCAACGGACGCACGGCACGGATGATGAGGCGCAGCGTGGTGCTGTCGCGCTTGAGGCTGTAGCCGTTGTCATCGCCTTCAATCTCACAGATCCAGCGGTGTCCTTCCGGTTCCACCACATGGAGGGTGAACACGGTCGGCTTCAGGTTGCTCACTTTCACGGTATCCGTCGGCATGTTCTCGATGTACGGCAACTGGTTCGTCGTGGTTGTCTCGGCAAACGCAGGCTCGGCTGTCAGTCCCCAACGGTCAGTAGGCACGATGGCGAAATGCCAGGTGACGTTTGAAGTGAGTTGCGTTACAACATGCTTCATCTCCTCACCGGCAGGCTTACCGACAGCACGGACATCCACATAACTGATGTCGGCATCGTGAACGTTCCTTGCTTTGCTGAAGTCAGCAACAGTGAAGGCTTCTTTACTATAATAAATACGGTAGAAAGCTGCGGTGCCGTCGTCTTCATCCTTGCAAATATTCCAAGTCAGTGTGACGCGATCAGTAGTCCCGACCACGGTCAATGCAGTTTTCTCCGGTGCTTTCTGCTTGTTGTCGGCCAACGCCAGTGCAGCATCGATGTAGCCTGCACCCAACTTCCCGGCAAACTCCGGATTATCGGCATCAATGTCAAAGGGACGCAAGGCGGTCAGCAACCGGTGCTTGCAATCCTCATTGGTGAAGCCCGGACCTCCCTTGGCAGACACGATCAGCGCTGCAATACCCGACACGTAGGGAGTCGCCTGTGATGTGCCCCACTTAGGAAGGTATGCAATATTGCCATTGTCTTTAGTAGGTTTCACCGTACTCAGTATATCGCCACCGGAACCTTGATACATGGAATCACCGCCGGGAGCACAGATATCAATCCAGTCACCAAAGCAGCTATACCAGGCCCGTTTCCGTTTGGGACCGAAGGAGGACACAGCCACCACCGGATCATAACCAGCAGGATAATGTTTGAGATATGCTTTCGGCTCCGTGGTGTACAAGCCGTCATTACCGGCAGCAGCAATCACGATTCCTCCCTTCATCGGAGAGTCAGGACGCTGATTGCCATTTTCGTCACAACCGGCATACTGGATGAAGTAGTCAACCGCCCGTTTGGTGAATGCCGACAAGCGTTCATAGGGATCAAACGGGTCCATCCATGAACAGGAGGCTATGACGGCACCCATATCGGCCGCATATTCAAAGGACTTTTCACTGTCAGACCACTCATCACCGATATTCTGGCAGCTCATGATGCGCACACCGGTTCCCGGCTGACCGTTACCGCCGGCGATACCGGCAATACCCTTGCCATTGTTTGCACGCGCACCGATGATGCCCGCACAGTGGGTACCGTGGTCATTGCTGTCCGACTCCACATCCGGCTTGTCCTCAGCAAAGTTATAGCCATAGACATCGTCCACATAGCCGTTGCCATCATCATCAACACCCGGCTGTCCGTTCAGTTCAGCCTCGTTGACCCACATGGCATCTTTCAGGTCTTCATGCTTCCAATAGACCCCGTGGTCAAGTACTGCGACAATGACATTGGGTGTACCGGTTGTAATCTTCCAAGCCTCGAAAGCATTGACATCGGCTCCCGGTTCAAAATCCTTCAGTACCTTACCAGTATAATCCACCACCGTACCGTCGTTATGCAAAGCCCATTGCTGGTACAGCAGGGGGTCATTGAACGGCAGGTTCTTCGTGGCACGTGTAGCAGGTGCAGGCTGTATGGGGAGTGACTGCGGCCATGTAGCCTCCTCTTCCTGCTTCCGAGGATAGACAGCCTCCACCATTCTGATGCCGTCCTCTTTCTTCAATTGCGCAGCTGCTTCAGCCACGGGCACCGTCTTGTCAAAGCGGATGCGATAACACAGGTGCAACCCAGCTTTGCGCTGACGCGCCTCAAAACGGCCTCCAATGTGGAAGACCTGTTCCAAGCGTTCTGTACCGATAGCATCGGCAGCACGTGTAAAGACCGCCGCCGCCCTTGTGGCAGGCTGGTCGGCCATAGCTTCCAGTCGGTCGGCTAACTCTTCTGTCACCTCGATGTTCAACACACCCGGTATAGCGTCCTCTCCGATGAGCACCTGCTCCTCTCCCTGAGGAACAGGTTGCTCACTGAGCAACGTATCCGTGCATGATGCACATGCCAGCAACGTAGTAGCCAAGCAACTATATAGAATATGTTTGCTCATGATTTGTGTACTTTATTAGTTCATGGGAAGATAACGGATAGTCAGACCTGAACGATAATAACCGATCTGAATTTCCAGCTTCTTCTCCGCATTCTGATAAATCTTTTGCAAGCCATTGGGACGCGGATTGTCTTTCACATACTCAAAGCCTTCAGTCTTCAACATTTCGGCAAATTCGTCGCTCAATTCAAAACCATTGGTATCTCCTACGGCCACCATGTTGTTTCTGCTGGCACTTGAGAAGGTAAGACCTTCCTCAATGATCTGATGTGTTTCTGCGCTCTCGGTATAGTAGTGCTCGATACCGGAAATCGTGGTCTTGTAATAGTGGTCGACTTCCGTACCCCAATCCTGATCCTTGATGAAGGCCAAGCCGGCAGCTTTCAGCTCACCTTTCACATCGGAATAAGCACGTCCGTATCCCTTACCGAAGGGAAATTCGGGGAAGCCCAGCGTATAGGAATAAGTCAGGTTGTAAGCAGCACCTTCTTTCACCATATTCAGGCGGATGGACTTGTTAGACTTCAAACCGTAGATAGCCACTTCCTCTGTGCTCTTATCCGTATTCTTCTCAAAGCCGAATGCAATCAAAGCCTCGACAAACTCATCCACCTGTCCCTTATCTTCAGGCGTGAATACTTGCGAGATGGTATTGAAGATGGTGTTATCCTCAGCCACATCATACGTCACCTTGCTGAAGCTCGGGGCAGCGGGCATGAATGTCATCAATGTCTTGCCTTGCTCCTCGGTATAGTTCAGCTGGTTGCTTCCGTTCTGTGCTTCGTAGTCAATGGCAGCACGCAGATAGTTCGAGGTTCCGGATTTCGGAATGAAGGGGATGTAAACACGTCCCATGCCTGCCTGTGTCACCGTCACTTCCAATTCGGCATTTCCATTATGCAGAATCAGCTTGGCACTGCGTACATTGCCGGTGTTGGGTTCAGCGCGGAGAGTCACCTCGTGCAGCATGTTGTCCGTTGTGAAGGTCAGCCACGGAGTTTCGTCATCCAGTTCGCAAGTCACATCACTAGTGTTGGCAGCATACGTGAGCTTCTGCGTGCCACCCATCCGGTCGAAGCTGACTACGTCTTTATTTACAGTCAGACTTTCCTTGCCTGCATCCTGCACCACCTCGATGCTCTCTGTCAGTCCGGCGCAGACAATGATGACCTTGGCACGACGTTCAGCAGCAGTCGTGTTCGTCTCTGCCGTAATGGTCAGGGTGGTGCCGTCCTCTCCCTTTTCCAAGGCAAGCCATGTGGATTCTTCGGCCGACATGGTTGTCCACGGTGCAGCCGACGAAGTGACCACTTTCACAGTCTGACTCCCCTTGTCTGCTTCGAAGGTCACCTTGTATTGCGACAGACGCAGGGTGTTCTCCTCTGTGATTAACTCCGGTTTACAGCCAGCCAGCACCAATAAGGCGGCCAGGAGGCTCAAGAAAAAAGTTTTCTTTTTCATCTCTTTGTTGGTTTAAGGTATAATTACTATTTGTTTGTCTCTTTCACTTTGTCTTGTAGTGCGTTGGAGAGCAAGGATTAATGATCCAAGAAAGGATACGATATACGATTACTGTAGACAGAAGAAACATAGTTCACCTGCTTCAGCTTGCCTTTGCCTGTCACCGTATAAACGGGAGCTCCAAAAGGCTTACCACCAATGATGTTGTAGAAGTATACCTTATAGGTATTCCCTTGCTGAGTGCCGACAATTACATAGTCAAAGTTTCTTTCGGGTCTATCTTTATCTTTCCAATACGGATTGGATACATAGGTTATGGTCTCACCGGAACCAATACCTTCCAACCGCACCTCTTCAGCCGGACGGTCTGTCACCAGGGAGTGTGCATAGAACTTATTATCTACAATGAAATAGAGATAAGGAGCACTGTTAATAGTCCCGCCGGAGTTGATGGCAAATTCTGTTGCCTGATTCAAGAGCGAGCTCTTATCAAACTTTGCAACCGAATCCAAAGTCACTGTTAAACCTGAAAAAGGTGCATCCAAGAAATAGATGTAAGAGGCTGAATTATCCTTTTCACGAAGGACTGCAAGATTGATTTCATCCTTCGCCCCTTCAGTGTGTCCCATAAACTGCATTTCATAAGGCAAATCGGTCATATCATACCCTTTGACTTCCGATGACAGTTCTGTAGGCTGATAGAAATAGCTACTGTATCCTGCAAAAGACTTTGAGGCCTGATCCCAATACATGAATAGCAACCCCAGCCGCTCAGCAATCACATGCGTACTTGCAGGAGGACAACCTGACACGGCATCCGAAAAAGTTCCCCGGTCAACGAACTGCCGATCTCCCTTCATTACATAGTGCACGCCCGTATTGGCAAAGAGATATACATAGTATCCCGTAGAGCGAATCACACGATAAGGAATCAAAGAGGGCTGCTCGGTGTAGAACATATATTCCTTAGGCATGATATCCAAGAAGTCTGCATAACGCACGAAGTGCATATCACCGGCATCGGTAGTCACGCAGAAGGTGTTGTCAATGGCAGGGAACTCGCGACCGACAGCCAGACTATCAGGGTCCAGGAATGCCTGTTCATAGATGATGTCCAAGTGTACAGGTTTCCCTTTGAAGCTTTCTCCCATCAGGGATTTTACGCGATCAGCATAAAACTGCGGTCTGGAATTATCGAACGAGATAGCCAGGAGGTCCATGTCGGTATTTCCCTCTTCGGTCTCTTTCAAGATAAAGAATCCGTTGGTCTCTGCCACACCGACAGAAGCCTTTGCCTGTGCCATCAGACCGGTCTTCTCTGAAAAGACCTTCAAAAGAAGGTTATAGTTACCGCTCTTCACATTCACCTGATAGTTCAGGACGGAATCCTCGCTGACCAGAAAGCCTTTCACCATGTCATCCGTCAAGGTGTTGTCCTGCTTCTGGTCGTACAGGTACCACTCATAACGGAACTTATCGTCGGCATATTGGGAATACACCGTTGGCTCAACATTCAGAGACCCCAAGGACTTGATGGAGTAGTGCTGTTTGACCCCCGCGATGTGCAGGTCGTCAATGTCAAGCTCTGCCACAGTGGACTTGTCCTCGATGCAAGCATAGAAGGTGGTCAAGAACAAGCCTAACAAGATATAAATCGTCTGTTTCATAATCATTCTTCTGTTAAATACATTTCACTCGATATGCGATTATCCCCAAGTTTTGAAGGCCACAGGAGTGCCATCTTTCTCACGGAGTACATCCTCTCCACGCGCCTTTCGTGCCTCATTCTCCTTTTCCAGCATCCTTGCCAATCGGGTCACCAGATTCTGTACATAGGCTTGACGAACCATATCAATCGTAGGAGAACCATATTGAATGATGGCTCCCAACTTTTTCAGATAATCGTCATCCCAAGGATCCTTAGTTGCTTCAATCATGAACATATGCTTCTCCGGTCCGTATGTACCAAAGAAATGAGGAACCCACAGGTTAGGCTTCATCAGCTTGTCGCTGAACTTGATGGTGCGTGTCTGATATTCTTTATAACCCAAATCAAAGTCATCCGAAACCTTCAACTTGAAGTTCAGGGTAACCTCCTTCGTCTTCAAGGACGTGTCGCGCAAGAGCACGATGGGCACCTTGGTACGAATGGCATTGGCAGGGAAACGTTGCAGTTTCTTTGCTTCCGGGCTGTCAAATGCCAGGTAATGTACACCTGCTTCTGCGGTAATCGTTTTCGGAGCATCCGTAGGCTTGGGCACATTGTCCTGTGTGACACTATCCTTCGGGATAATCTGTTCCAATTCATAGTAGCGGTCATAATCCACGGATGGACCTATCAAATCGAGTGTGAACCACACCGTGTCCTGCATCACAGCTCTTCCCCGGGACATAAACGAGAAGGTTTTATTGGCTGTTTCCGACGCATTGAAACTGAGCATCCCCTTCTTCTGATTATAAAGCGGCAGTCCCTCATCCGAGCAACTTCCCAAGATTCCGGTTAAAGCCAGCAGGGCGACCAAGGAATATGTAAACTTTCTAGCATTCATATTATCAATCAGTTTTTATTGGTTCTTTCTAATCAGTCTTTCATTTGCCATTTTTCTTGGCTTCTTCCGCCTTCTTGATTTCTTCTGCCCGCTTCTGAGCATCGGCAAACGGCAATACATAGGCTTCCTTATTGAAGTCCTTCATGCCATACAGGAAATCCTTCTCCATCGCTCTGCGCTTGTAGAAATAGAAGATGATGCCTTCGCCATAGAACTCACGCATGTATTCACGGGGCAAAGCGGCAGCCACGGCATCCAGGGTGGTAAAGGCATCCGCCTGCAGGTTGACGTTACGGGCAAGCATGTATTCCTTATACAGCCTGTTGACTTCAGCCAGGTCTGTCGATGTCTCCATCAGCATCAGGTAAAGCTCTGACAGACGCATCACCGGCACCACCTGCAGCTTGGTCTGCATCTTCAGCGTGACCTCGGCATCCTTCTCTTCCTCACTGAAATATTTCAGCAGGACAGGTACCTTGGCACCGCCACCGGTCTGTGCTACGACCTTCCAGCCTTCGAGATAGCGTTTGTCCTCGCTCACCAGCTTGTCATCGAAAATCACATCTTTCAGGGTCTCTTCCGGCAGTGTATTGATTGAGGCGCCATCCACCGTGGTCGATTTGAAGCCAAAATAACCATCGGCTGTCGACACGACTCCCGGAACACTCAGCAGGAACAATCCCTCAGAAGGACTGCACAAGCATGCATCGGACATGTCTTTCAGCGTACTCAACTCCACCAACGGCTTGCCTTCAGCCGTCTTGGCAGCCAGGATTTCACGGGCAATCTTTCCTGCTTCCGCCTTATTGCCTACGTAAAGCTCCATACGGGCTTGCAAAGCTCTGACAGCCCAATAGTTCAGGCGGAACTGACGGAGAACAGTATACTTCTCGTCTTTCAAGGTCACATACTCAAATCCATCTGTACCGAATTTATTCAGCTCATCAAAGTTGTACTTCAACACCGGGTCCACACCAGCCAACAGCGTACGTGCCTCGTTGAACTCTGCCCGGATGCGGTCTACGAACATCGTATAATCGCACTCCACGGGACGCGTTGTGATGTCGGACACGTCGGTGTAGTAGAGTTTGATGTCAGAGGTTGTCCCCTCAGTCGGAACAGGACCGAACAGGCGCAAGATTTCAAAGTGACACAACGCCTTCACGGCATGTGCCTCTCCGGCAATGAGCTCACGCTGCTCTTCCGTCAATACCGAAGGAACATCGTTGGTATGACGTATGATAATGTTACACTGCACAATGTTGCGATACAGTTCCGTATAGATGTTGTCGAAGGAGTTTTTCAACGACTGCTGGCTGTAGTCGTGGTGATACAGATAGTAGTTTGAGGTGGCACGTTCCCTGTTCGGCTCCTGGTAGATATTCGCCAACACATCGGGCAGCCCCATGGTCAACACGCCGCCATAAAGACTGCTGCTGGCGAGGCTGGCATAGCAATCCGTCAAGGCATCCTGGAAGCCCGAGTAGGTCGCAAACTGGTCCTTCTCCTCCACCACCGTGTCTTGTTTCACATCCAGCCAGTCGGAACAACCGGTCACGGATGCTGCCAGACAAAGACTTAATACTCCGGTTATAATCTTATTGTAGTTCATAATGCTCATATTAAAGTTTTGAAATGCTCGTTTCAACAGGTATCAATAGGCAATCGTCACAGTTCCGATCACATTGCGCGCAAACGGATAGGACGTACCGCGTTCCTGCTTGATGGTCGACCAATAGGCCACGTTCGACATATTGATACTGAAATTCAAATAGTTCAACTTCGTGCGTTTCCGGAAAGCTTCCGACTCGAAACGGTAGCCCACATTCAGGCTCGACAGTTCCAATGTGCGGTCTTTCTGCACAAAACGGGAAGAGACACCCGAACTGGCGGAAGCATCAAAGTTGCGGAACTCAACGAGGTCACCGGGCTTCATCCAGCGGGCCTTCAATACACGCTCATCCACGTTGGAGCTCATGATACGGCTGACAGACACCTCCACACGGTCATGCAGGGTCTGGTTCATCTCCAAGCCGCCCCAACGGTAGGTGAACGACATATTCACATAGAAGCCTTTCCAATAGAACTGCGAGTTGGCAATACCACGATAGAGCGGGTCACCGCTACCCAGAAAGACTTTTTCCTCGGCACGCATGACACTGGTCACATTGCCATGATTGTCTATCAGGACTTCATTACCGTAACTGGGGTCGATACCCAGAGAGCGGACTGCCCAGATAGAGTTCACCGGATAGCCCTCATACAGCAGGTTGCTGACGTCACGGCTGGAGTTCTGCAACAACCGGTTCTGCTCTTTCAAGGCTTCCGACAGCTTGCCGATCTTGTTTTTATCATATACCAATTGTACCCCGACACTCCAACGATAGTCCCGTGCATAGTTGCGCAGGATGTAACCGTTCAATGACAACTCGAAACCGGTGTTTTCAATGGAGCCCACATTGCTGTCATAGCTTGTGAAACCCATGGCATTGGGCAATTCCATCTTGGAGAGCAGGTTTGTCGTGGTCTTCTTGTAGACATCAAAACGTCCGTTGATGAGGTTCTGGAAGAAGGCGAACTCTGTCCCGACGTTATATTCCCGGGTCTTTTGCCAGGTGAGCGAGGGGTTACCCCATCCCATCAGGCTGGCAGTGTTCCAGTTCAGATATTGCCGGCTGGAGTTGTAGGCATACGTCGTGATGACACTGGCCGTAGAGAAGTTCATCGTACCGGTCTCTCCTACAGAAAATCTCAGGCGCAACGTATTGAGGAAATTGGAACGCAGGAATTTTTCATTGTGCATATTCCATCCCAGACCGACACTCCAGAACGGAGCAAAGCGTTTATCGGCACCAAACTCGGACGAACCATCCAGACGATAGGAACCATCCACATAGTAACGGTTGTCATACGTGTAGTTCAAGTTGGCGGCAAAGCCCACCTGACGGCTCGTGCTTTCACCACCCGTCGGCTTCTTGTAATAATCGGAGGAAGACCACTGGGTAGCGTTTGAGATATGACGCAGGTTCTCGTTGCTGAAGCCTTCCGCCTTCACACCCATGATGTCCGCATAGGCATCCCGTACCATGTAGTTCAAACCTACGTAAACCATGTGCTTTTCTGCCAGAATCTTGTTATAGTTGAGCGTAAAGTTGGCATCAAACGAATAGTTCTCCCGACGGGTATTGTCGTAGGTACCTTTCTTGCGCATGCCTGCCACCGAACGGTAATTCGTTCCGGTAAAAGCACCCGATTCTGCCGAAAGGAAAACATCGGTCCGGTTATAGCCTTTCGAGATGCTCAACTGTCCGCGCAAAATCAGCTCCGGCAGGATGGTCCAGTCCACAGAGAAGTTGTTGGTGAAGGTAAACGAGTTGCTGGTATCCTTGTTGTTCAGCGTGCCTTCATAGAGCGGGTTGGTCACGACCGACGAAGAACTGTGCAGCGTGGTGGGGAAATAACGCACCAGCTTGCCGTCCTTATCATACGGGGCATTGTACGGCTGCATGCTGACAAAGGTGCTGAATCCGCCATATTTACTTTCCTCAGAACTTGTGTTGGTGATGTATGAATAGTTCTGGAAGCGGAAGTTTTTGACCATATAGATTAAGGTAAGGCTGTTGGAGATGGTCTGACGCTTGGAACCCTTCATGACACCGTTCACAAGGTTATAGTTGCCGTCCATACTCCAGCGGAACTCATCGCTACCGCCTTCCAGACGTACGTTGTATCCCTGTCCCACACCGTTGCGAAGCGGCTTGCTGAGCCAGTCGGTATCGGTACCTTCGAGCACCGCTTTCAGGCGTTCATTGTAATAGCCGTCATAGAGGCTCTGCTGGTCCATGTCCTTTGACGACTTGTAGACGCCGACGATTTTTTCAAGTTCCAGTTTCTCACTTGCATTCAGCATGTGGTAGGAAGACAAATCCGGGAACTCCAGGTTGATGCGTGCCGTACCTTGTACTTTCAAGCGTCCGGGTGCAGGTTTCTTGGTGACGATGACGATGACACCGTTGGCGCCGCGCGAACCATAGATGGCGGTTGCCGAGGCATCCTTCAGAATATTGATGGACTCAATTTCACTGTCGTTCATATCCATAAGGCGTGAGAACGGCACTTCGAAACCGTCGAGCATCACCACCGGATTGTTCACGGAACTCTCCGTTGCCACACGACGGATATCGGTCGGCAGCGTGGAGGCTCCACGGATGTTCATCGTCGGGATATGGTTCGGGTCACTACCCGCCAGGTTGTTCACCGGGATATTCAGGGAAGCATCGATATTCTTCAAGGTCTGAATCAAGTTCTGACCACGATAATTCTGCAATTGTTCTTGTGTCACCGAAGTCACAGCACCGGTGTAAGTCTCTTTGGAACGGGTAAAGATACCGGTTACCACCACATCGCCCAACTGGTTGATGTCTTCTTTCATGACGACGCTGATCTCTGACCGTTTACCAATCTGAATTTCCTCGGTCTTGATACCGATACAGGAGAACACCAGAATCTTGGCATTAGATGGTACATTCAATACATAAGAGCCGTCCAAATCAGTACGGACGCCGATTGTTGTCCCTTTCACATAAACGTTGATGCCGGGCAATGGATCGCCATTCTCATCCGTTACGACACCCTTGATTTGTTTCCGCCCGTCTTGCCATACCTTTTCTATAGAGGAAGCATGCTCTACGGTATTCGCAGCGACCAGTGCAGAAAACGGTGTAGCCAGACATAAAGACAGGCTCACCAACAGCCGGCTTCGTTCGGCCAGCTGCTTGGCAGTGGGGATGAAATTGTTTTTGTTCTTCATAACCTTTTATAGGTATTTTAATATTAGTATATTCATTTTTTTCTTAGTCAAATGAGTGCTCGCAATGCTGACACATCGACCGGCATAAGAATCTTCTAATGGAAAGCTAGCACAATTCTACGAGCCAGCAAAGCTTTTTGAACTGACATTTGTGCCTTATATTCAAGAATACAATAACAAAAAGTAAGCCGTAAACGGATTAACAAACATCTACCCCGCCCCACGAGCTATCATAATGACAAATCGCAGCAATTTGATTTTCTGTATATTCTTCCAATAATACATACAAGAATAAATCGCATGAGAACAAGACAGGCAATAAAAAAAAGTATCATAAATTTAGTTACATACCCATTCCTTTTCCGACAAGAAGAGGCGGTATTCCTTCCGTATGTAAAGAGCTTCTAAGGCAGAAAAGGACATCAAGCATCACGTATATTCATGTATGAAAAATACGAAACAAGAGAAAACCAGAAAGCTCCGGAACATCAAAGCTGAATAATCAACATTTCAGAGGTTATAAAAGGAAAAGAGCGTTTATCAATCTGTTTTTATGTTAAAAACGAATTTCTCATGAAGAAATATTTCTTTTGCCTTTGCCCGATTTCCCGCAAAAGGGGATTTCACACAACTATCGTCAATCAACAAAAGGCTTTAAAAATGGTCAAACTTCGATAAACACAGCTCTATCTATACGGATTTATTACCATTCCGTCCAAACCGCGATTGCCGTAAGCCAACAGGTCGGTTCGCATTGATTCCACCTTCCCGGATACGTAGAGGCAAATACCTCGTCAGCGTCTGAAAAACGAATAGAAAGCCGTATCCTTTTTCGGGGAGGAGTGGCATGAAGCCCAACCGCCCCACCCTGCACGACCTGTCGGAATGCCACGATTTAGGCTCTTCTCCTTGACAGAATCTCCCAAAATGAACTTCCCGGCTAACTCGTACTTTTGAAAAATCAACCAAAGTAGGCTATTTTAAGAATATTCATACAGGATTGGGTGCATACATATTCCCTTAGAGCCCCAAATTCGCATGTTTATGCACTCAAACAATATTGTTTGAGATGTCAAACACTTGTGTTTGGTGCGTGAAACAATATTGTTTGACGACCCAAACAATATTGTTTCGTCCGCCGAACAATTTTGTTAGCACTCTCAAAGACTTCATTTAGGATTATGAATCGTTATTTCACGTTCATTCACCTCTAGTTTGTACGACAGCGCGTACTTTTGGAAACTATTATTTTGAACACATCTTCGGGTATATGCTGTTCATCCGTCCGTCGAGAAGCGGTATACGGCAGACAGAATCACATTCTGAGAAACAAAACGCAGCAATCTGTATTTTGTAAATCGCCCGAGAAGGCCCTTTCTACTCACCAACTCGTATTTTGGTGCGAGGAAGGGATTTTCCGGGCGGTTCATTTGACAATTTGACAAATTGACAAATCGCTACTTTCTTACACCGGGTTACAAATATTGGAATACAATTTTGAATACTAGAATTATGTACTTATCTTTGTCACATGATAATCGCGTGCCCCATGGGAATATTCACCGAACAAACATTGAAGGAATACGTAGAGAACCACCCGGATTCAAAGGTTGCCCTGCAAGAGTGGGCTACCATTGTGAAGAGGAGCAAGTGGACTTGCTTTGCCGACGTCAGGAAAACGTTCAACAGCGTCGACAATGTCGGCAACCAACACTATGTATTCAACATCAAAGGTAATAACTACCGCCTGGTGGCAGTGATAAAGTTTACCATCCAGTTTGTGTACATTCGATTTATTGGGACTCATAAGGAATTTGACAAAATAGATTGCGCTAATATTTAGTACTATGACAAAGATAGAAAATCAGGCTCAGTACGAATGGGCTGTGAAAAGAGTGGAGGAACTCCTTCCGCTGGTGAAGGATGACACTCCTCTGAATGACCCGAACAGCATCGAACTGGAGTTGCTATCCAACCTTGTCGCTGACTATTCGGAAGAACATTTTGCACTGGGAGAACCGACCCTCGTAGATGTCCTTAAACTCCGGATGTATGAAATGGGGCTTAATCAAAAATCGCTTGCAAAGCTGGTCGGCGTCAGTCCATCGCGGCTGAGCGACTACATGTCCGGCAAGTGCGAGCCGACCTTGAAGGTTGCCCGAGAAATAAGCCGAAAGCTGAATATTGATGCCAATATCGTGCTGGGGGTATAAGCCCCTGCCCAACCCTTTTCAGGCGTGATTACCCCGGTAGTCGCGCCTTTTCGTTCAGCAGCAAACATTATAAGCTATCAATCAGCCTCCCCAAAAGCCAACTTCAACACATTCCCTGATTTACGGACACAGGATTTGTAATCACTCACGAAAATGCCTATTTT
The DNA here is from genome assembly GCF_023337025.1 of Mediterranea sp. ET5. Lineage (NCBI taxonomy): Bacteria > Pseudomonadati > Bacteroidota > Bacteroidia > Bacteroidales > Bacteroidaceae > Mediterranea > Mediterranea sp. ET5. Next base: position 245,194 of record NZ_JAMBLN010000003.1, read on the forward strand.
TGCGACAAATACAAAGCAATCCATTACAGAATGACTCAACTTCCGCAAGCTCCAGGCGCAATCGGCAGACTACGGGCTGATAAGCTGGGCAGCTGCGGGAATTAAGCAGAACATTATGAAAAACATTGCGTTAACTTTAATCTTACTGTTACTCTCTTTGCCGGGACTGGCACAGAGGGTGTCTTCTCCCCAAGAGATTTCTGTCGCCGGCTTCTTCCCCCTGGAGGGAAGCGGACGGCAAGTGTATAACTTCAATCCCGGATGGCGTTTCTACCGTGGAGATGTGAAAGGAGCCGAAGCTGCCGATTTCAACGACCGCGACTGGGAGGTGGTTTCCACTCCTCACTCCGTCCAGCTGATGCCGGCCGAGGCCAGCGGATGCCGCAACTATCAGGGCATCGCGTGGTACCGCAAGCATTTCACCGTGCCTGCCTCGCTGAAGGGAATGGACGTGACCATCCACTTCGAGGCCATCATGGGCAAGCAGAAGTTCTATGTCAACGGTCAGCTGGTCAAGGAGCACCTGGGCGGCTATCTGCCTGTCAACATTTCACTGACTGAAGCCGGTGTGCAGGCGGGTGACTCGTGCGTCATTGCCGTGATGGCTGACAACAGCAACGACAAGACCTACCCTCCCGGCAAGACGCAGTACACGCTCGACTTCGCCTATCACGGCGGCATCTACCGGGATGTGTGGATGATCGGCAAAGCACCTGTAGCCATCACGGACGCCATCGAGGCAGGCAAGGTAGCAGGAGGCGGAGTGTTCGTCCACTTTGACAACCTGTCGGAAGAAAGTGCGGAGGTCTACGTCAACACCCATGTGAAGAACAGTGCTGCCGCCTCGCGTCGGGTGACCGTCGAAACGACACTGACCGATGCAGACGGACGCCTGGTACGTCGCGTCAGCCAGAAACTGACCCTTGCAGCCGGAAAGGACGAGACTGCCATGCAGAAGCTCGTGGTGAAGCATCCCCGTCTGTGGTCGCCCGACTCACCTTATTTATATAGGGTGGAGTCACGCATCAAGGACGGCAGCCGAACCATCGACGGCGGCATGACCCGCATCGGCATCCGCTGGTTTGAGTTCAACGGCGAAAAAGGGTTCTTCCTCAACGGGAAACCTTACGGACAACTGGTGGGCGCCAACCGTCATCAGGACTTTGCCTATGTGGGAAATGCCCTGCCGAACTCCCAGCAATGGCGCGATGCCCGTCTGCTGCGTGATGCGGGATGCACCATCATCCGCGTGGCACACTATCCGCAGGACCCCTCGTTCATGGATGCTTGCGATGAGCTGGGACTGTTTGTCATCGTGGCTACACCGGGATGGCAATATTGGAACAAGAATCCGGAATTTGCCGCACGTGTACACGAAAACACGCGTAACATCATCCGTCGGGACCGCAACCATCCCTCGGTATTGATGTGGGAACCCATCCTGAACGAGACCTCCTATCCGCTCGACTTCGCCCTTCAGGCCCTGCAGATTACCAAGGATGAATATCCCTATCCGGGACGTCCGGTGGCTGCTGCCGACGTGCACTCTGCCGGTGTGAAGGACAACTATGACGTGGTCTATGGCTGGCCCGGCGATGACGAAAAGGCGAATGCGCCCAAGCAATGCATCTTCACCCGCGAATGGGGCGAGAATGTGGATGACTGGTATGCGCACAACAACAACAACCGCGCTTCCCGCAGCTGGGGAGAACGTCCGCAGAAGGTACAGGCACTGTCGCTGGCACAGACCTACGACGGGCTGTTCCGCACGACGGGCAAGTTCATCGGCGGAGCACAGTGGCATCCCTTCGACCACCAGCGCGGCTATCACCCCGACCCATACTGGGGAGGTATCTTCGACTGCTTCCGCCAGCCCAAGTATGCCTACTACATGTTCCGCAGCCAGTCGCCTGCTGACCTGAAACACCCGACGGCAGAAAGCGGACCGATGGTCTACATCATGCATGAGATGGGGCCCTTCTCCGACCCGGACGTGGTGGTGTTCAGCAACTGCGACTCCGTCCGCCTGTCAATGTACGACGGAACGAAGGAATGGATACTCCCCGTCAAACATGAGAAGGGACACCTGCCCAATGCCCCCGTGGTATTCAAAAACGTCTGGGATTTCTGGGAAGCCCGCAGCCACAGCTACACCGAGCGCAACTGGCAGATGGTGAACATGTATGCCGAGGGAATCATCAACGGACGGGTGGTATGCAGCACCAAGAAGATGCCTTCACGCCGGTCTACCAAGCTGCGTCTGCGTCTGGCTGAGAAGCAGCATGACCTGATAGCCGACGGTTCGGACTTCGTGGTTGTCATTGCCGAAGTAACCGACGACCTGGGACATGTACGCCGCCTTGCCAAGGACAACATTGTCTTCCGTGTAGAAGGGGAAGGCGAGATTGTGGGCGATGCCTCCATCAATGCCAATCCCCGTGCCGTGGAATGGGGTTCGGCTCCCCTGTTGGTGCGTTCGACCCGTAAAGCCGGGAAAATCAAGGTATATGCGCATGTACAGTTTGAAGGTACACAGGCTCCTACCCCTGCCGAACTGGAGTTTGAGAGTGTTCCTGTTCGCATGCCTTTCTGCTACAGCGAAGAGGAGGCTGCGGCAAAGGTCCAGACTTCACAACCCACAACCGGAACCCGCAAACAGCAGTTCACCGAAGAGGAAAAGCGCAAGATGCTGGAGGAGGTAGACCGTCAGCAGTCTGAATTCGGTATCCAGAAATAAGCGGGACATATCTCCAATCTCCTGCAAACAATAAAGCGAGGCATCTGCTTTCGGGCAGAGACCTCGCTTTATTTCATTTATATCCTGATAGTGCTATGCAGCCATCAGTAGAATCAGCAACTGTGCGGTCAGAATACGCAGGAACATCGCCAACGGATAAACCGTGGAATAGCCTACTGAAGGGGCGTCATAGCTGCATGACTGGTTGGCATAAGCCAATGCAGGGGGGTCGGTGTTACTACCGGCAATCAGACCCATCAGCGTAAAATAGTTCATCTTGTACTTCCAACGTGCCACGACACCCATGATGAGCAACGGAATGACCGTTATCAGGAAACCGCAACCCACATAGAGCAGACCGTCTCCTTCCACCACCGTATGGACAAAGTTGGCTCCTGCCTTGATACCCACACTCGCCAGGAAGAGCACCAGGCCAATCTCACGCAACATCAGGTTGGCACTCATCGTGGTGTAGGTCACCAGGTGCAGCTTGTAGCCGAAGCGTCCGATGAGGATCGCAACCACCAGCGGACCACCTGCCAGACCCAGCTTCAAAGGAGTCGGCATGTTCGGAATGGCAATCGGAAGACTTCCCAGAAAGATACCCAGCAGAATACCAACAAAGATTGTCACGATGTTCGGATGGTCCAGACGCTTCAACTGGTTACCCAGCAATTTTGCCACACGGCCTACTGCGTCCTCCGGTCCGACACACATCACACGGTCGCCGACCTGCAACGTCAAGTTACGTGCAGCAAACAGGTCCATACCCGAACGGTTGACACGGGTCACATTCACCCCATACATGCTGTTGAAATGGAGTTCACCCAAGGTCTTACCGTTAATACTCGGCTGCGTAACCAGGACTCGGCGTGACACCATCGGTGTGTCCTGCTTCTCCCAGTCCACCTCAATCTTCGGACCGATAAACGCGATGATAGGCTCGGCATCATCTTCCGCGCAGACGATAAACAATTGGTCACCCATGTGGAAGACGGTGTCTTCCGTAGGGATGGACACGTGTCCGTTCTGCAAGATACGGCTGCACACAAAGTCACGTCCCAGGAAGTTGGACACCTGTGAAAGCGTCTTGCCATCCAAGGCTTCGTTCTGCATCAGCAGGTGCATCAGATACGGCTTCATGTGCGGGTTTTCTTCCTCGGCACGTGCGATCTGCTCCTCCTCCTTCTGCAGGTTCACCCGACAGATGTAGCGGATGGCAATGGTTGCCCCGATGATGCCCAAGACGCCCAACGGATAAGCACAGGCATATCCCATGGCAATTTCGGGACCGCTGTAGTTGATTCCGTGCAAAGCCTCATTGGCGGCACCAAGTCCCGGGGTATTTGTCACTGCACCACAGAGGATACCCACCATCATGGCCATGTCCACCCGTCCATTCAGACCATAGTACAAGGCCAAAGCCACAATGATGTTAAGTGCGACAATGCCAACTGCCACGACATTCATCGACACACCCCCCTTCTTGAAAGAAGAGAAGAAAGAAGGACCGACTTGCAAACCGATACAGAAGACAAACAGTATCAAGCCGAAGTCTTGCAAAAATGACAGGATCGATTCATTCCCAGTGAACCCGAAATGCCCCGCGACAATGCCGGCAAAGAGCACAAAGGTTACACCCAGGGAGATCCCAAAGATTTTGATCTTGCCCAAGAGCACACCCACCGAAATGACTAACGCGTAGAGCAACACGATGTGTGCGACAGAATCAGGGTCAAGAAACAGTGCTTGTAACCAATTCATGATATTATTACATATTACATTATTATAGGATTGCCGCAAAATTAGGCAAACCCCACGACTTAACCCAATAGTTTCATAAGTCTTTTTCAAATAAATGTCTGTTCATTCGCTTTCCTAATAGCCCCGGCATTTTCCGGGATATGCAGCCAGCGCCGAACGTCCCAAAAGGCTTACAATTGAGTGGAGATTTTGAATAGGATAA